>JBJHAU010000015.1:0-18746 GCA_050480665.1 Alphaproteobacteria bacterium
CAAGGCCGAGCAGGCGGTGGCCGATTCCACGCAGTGGCTGGCCTTTACCCGCGTCCTGAAGGATGGCTTCAGCCATGACGAACGGATCGAGATGGTCGAGATGCTCTGGCAGGTGGTTTATGCCGATGGTGTCCTGCATGATCATCAGGCGTCGCTGATGCGCCAGATCGGCTCTCTGGTCTATATTACCGACCGGGAACGGGGCGAAGCCCGGAAGCGGGCGCTTGGGCGTCTCGGGGTTGCGCCGGACGCCGCAAAGCCGTAAACCTTCGCTTCCCGGATGTCGCTACCCGAACGATGCCTGTCGATCGTCTCTTCGATCAAGGCCGCGAGCTTTCGCTGTTTCAGAGGATGGAAAGGACAAGCCTTCGATGACCTACGTCGTGACCGAGCCATGCGTGAAATGCAAATTCATGGACTGTGTCGAGGTGTGCCCCGTCGATTGTTTCTATGAGGGCGAGAATTTCCTGGTCATCAATCCCGAGGAATGCATCGATTGCGGGGTCTGCGAGCCGGAATGCCCGGTCGAGGCGATCCTGCCCGATACCGAGGCGGGCATGGAAACCTGGGTCGAGATCAATCAGAAATATTCCGAATCCTGGCCCAACATCACCCGCAAGGGCACCCCGCCCGAGGATGCCGAATCCTGGCGCGATGTGGAAGGCAAGTTCGAGGCACATTTCAGCCCCAATCCCGGCAAGGGCAACGGCGGCTGAGACGGCGCACTGGATCGTTCCGCCGATTTGTGCTATGATTGACGCCTGTTTGGCACCTCAAGTCGCTGAGCGCATTCGCCCTGTTCCGGGCGGGAGAGCCGAAAGCGGGAAAGCCGAAAGCACGTCGTGAATGCCACACCCGGGCCTCACCCGGGCCTGATCTGTGGGTTGGGCCTGCGGGTTCAGGCGTCCGGCCCCGGCGTTCTTCATGGATGTCTTCGGTGTGGACGTCTTCGGTGTGGGCTTTCCCGGTGTCTGTGTCCCTGCTGCGGTGATCCGGAGCCCGGAAGCCGGTGTCGCGCCTGCTGGCACGCTTGATGGTGTCCCCCTGGGGAACCGCCGGGTCAGGAAGGTTCGGGTGACGGGCTTCCTGATACCTTTCCGGTTTCCCTTCCGGTTTCAGGAAAACCCGAGCGTGTATTGAAAGCGAGAGAGATGGCGACCATCAAGGCGACCACAAAGGCGACCGGCAAGCCGGCCGGAAAGACGGGGGCTGGCTCATCTTCCGGCATATCCAGGCCAAGAGCGGCGGCCGCCAAGGCTTCGGTGAAAGGGGCTTCGGCGGGGAATGCGGCCGTCCGGAAAACGGGTGCGAAACCTGCCCCGGCGAGGGCGGCGGCCAAACCCGTTTCCGGCCCGGTCGCCAAGGCTTCAGGCAAGGCTGCGGTGAAGGGCGGCAAGGTTTCAGGGAAGGTTTCAGGCAAGGGTCAAGGCAAGGCTGTGACAAAACCTTCCGCCACATCTTCTGCTGTGTCTTCGGCCAAGGCACCCGCCAAGACACCCGCCAAGACACAAGCCAAGACATCTTCGAAGACACCCGCCAAAACCAAGGCGCCCACAAAACCTGTGAGTAAACCTGTGACACAACCTGCCGCGAAGCCCTCTGCCAAGCCTGCCGCGAAAACGGCGGCACGACCCGTGGCCCGGGCCAAGGCCGCTCCTTCCGGAAAGGCCGCGAAACCAGCGCCCTCCGCTCAAGGCAAGGCCTCCGGAGTGGCTCCGAAAGCCGTATCCAGGGCACAGGACAAGACAGCGGCCAAGGCCGCGGCAAAGTCACCGGCTAAAACAGCGGCCAAGACAGCGGCACAGGCCCCGGCAAAGGCCCCGGCCAAGATACCGTCCAAGACACAGGCGAAACCGGCAGCGAAACCGGCGGCAAAACCGGTGGCCAAGGCCCCGGCCGCAGCGGCCGCAGCCCTGCCTCCTTCCGGGGCGGCATCAGCGAGCGTTGCGAAGCAGAAGGGGGCATCCGCCGCCCCGAAGCCCGTGGCAAGTTCCCCTCTGCCGAGACGGATCGGCGATTTTGCCAGCGGCGATCATGTCGTCTATCCCACCCATGGTGTCGGCCGCATCGAAGCCATCGAGGATCGGGAAATCGCCGGCCAGCATCTGCGCCTGTTCGTCGTCCTGTTCGAAAAGGAAAAGATGACCCTGCGCGTGCCGGTCGAAAAGGCGGTCGAATCCGGCCTCAGGAAACTGGCCACCGGCAAGGAAATCGAGGAGGCGCTGACGGTTCTGCGCGGGCGTTCGCGCACCAGCCGGGCCATGTGGTCGCGCCGGGCCCAGGAATACGAGGCCAAGATCAACTCCGGAGATCCGCGCGCCATCGCCGAGGTGGTGCGTGATCTGCATCGCAATGCCGGCCAGCCCGACCAGTCCTATTCCGAGCGGCAGATCTATGAAGCCGCGCTCGAACGGCTGTCGCGCGAGGTTGCCGCGGTCGAAAAGATCGAGGAATCCGAAGCCGTGGTGCGTCTGGAACGGGTGATGGGCCGCGTGGCCTGAGGGGCGATCTTACACGCCGCCCACGGTGACGAGCTTCACCCGCGCGCCCTCCGCCACCCCTTCGCCCGGCCCGAGTCCGTTGAGAACCCGGAACCAGGCCTCGTGCTCTTCTTCCACCGCCATCCGTGCTGCAAGGCTCTGCACCGTGTCGCCCGGCGCCACGCGCACCACCCGGATGCGCAGCGGCTGCCAGCGGGACGCCTCCTCGGGGCTGACCCTGTGGAAGGAAAAGAGCGTCTCGCGCAGGGCGCGTGCAAGCGGTTGCGTCGTTTCCGGCGGGGTGATGAACAGAAAGCGCAGCATGAGGTCGCGATCGACGCGGATCGCGACCAGCCTCAGGTCTCGCGTCCCTTCCCTTGTGTTGAGCCGCAGGCTGCCGGTTGCCGCCGCCAGCCCGTTGACGGTGAACCGTTCCGGCTCACCCAGGCTGCGACCCCGGGCCCAGACATTCAGAAGATAATCGAGAGGTTCGCGGTTTCCCGCCTGCCCCGCCTGGTCGAGGACGATCATGGCCCCGTTCTCGTGGCGGGCGGTGACCTGATCGGGCGCATTGGCCAGGCGAAAGCCTTCCGGCACTTCGAAACGGAAGCGCATCACCGGATGCAGGAAGGCGCGTCCGCGCACATAGCCCTGTTCCGGTGAATCGCCGAACAGCATGCCGTTGATCCGGTCGAGATAGATATCGCGGCCGATGATGGGGTTGGCGGGGGTGGTTTCCCCGGCCAGACGCAGGGCCTGCTCGACCCGTTCCAGGGTGCGCGGATGGGTGGCCATGATGTCGAATTCATCTACCGCCGATTCCGGAAGCCCGGCGAGCCGTGCCTGAAGCCGCGAGTGATCACGCAGGCTGGCGAGAAAGCTGGCCATGGCCGAGGCCTCGAATCCGGCCCGCTTCAGATAGCGGATTCCCAGCATGTCGGCCTCGAATTCCTGTTCTCTGGAATAGCCTTGCAGATGCAGGGCGGCGCCGGTTCCCGCCAGCTGGCCGAGTTCCGGTCGGCCGGTCAGCACGCCGATGATCTGGGTGCCGAAATCGGCAAGAACGGCGCGGCTGTAGCGCTGCGCCGAATGGCGGGCGGTGATGTGGCCGATCTCGTGGGCCAGAACGCCCGCCATTTCCGCTTCCGAATTGGCCAGGGCCAGCAGCCCCCGGGTCAGATAGACATAACCTCCGGGAAGGGCAAAGGCGTTCACGGTATCGGTATCGAGAATGGTGAAGCTGAAGCGAAGGTCCGGCAGTTCCGAGGTGCGGGCCAGAAGCTGGCCCACGGAATCGACGTAGCGGATGAGCATCGGATCGTCGACCGCCCCGCCGAAGGCCTCGACCAGACGGGGATGTTCCCTTGCGCCAACCTGCTTTTCCTCTTCCATCGACATGATGGTGAACATGCCCTCGCCGGTGGCCGGATTGGTCGCGCAGCCGGCCGAAAGAAGCGCCCCGAACAGTGCCGCCGCCATTGCCATTGCCCGCCAGGCCATGGCGACGGATCCCGCAAGGGCCGGCAGATGGCAACGGGGCAGGGTGGTGAGGGTTCGGGGCATGGTCGTCATGGCAGGATCTCGATCTGTTCGGGATGGGTGGCTTCGATCATCGGCCCGTTCAGGACACCCATCCAGCCGCGCACCCGGATCGTCCGGCCCTCCAGGCGTTCGAGGGTCTCTCCGAAGGCCGTGCGGAAGGGCGGCAGATGGCGGCGCGCAATGGCAATGGTAAAATCGGTGCGCCAGTTTTCGCCGAAGTTGATATAGGCATGGTTGCGGCGGATTGCCGTAGCCAGCACGCGCCCTTCGACAATCTGGAAACTGTCGCGGTAGCGTCGGGGATCTCTTTCCGCCTGATCTGCCGAAACGATCGCATAGAAGGGCTCACTCCAGATCCCGAGGCCCTGCTCCCGGGCCATGGCCTCAATCGCCAGCATTTCGGCCACGGCCGTGCGATTGTCCTCGAAGCTGTAAACCCGGGCAAGACCCATCGCCAGCAGGGCGCCCTGAATCCAGACACCATCCTCGCGGCTCAGATGGGCAAGCCAGCGCCCGTGGCGATCCTTTCGGGCCCCTCCGAAATGCAGCTGCAGGGGACTCGCATCCACCAGGGATTCGAGGGCTTCCCGGGCCTCTTCGGCCAGCGGCCACGGGGTCATTCCGGCCCGACCCAGGGGCAGCTTGGGCGCCTGGATCCCGACCAGACGCACCACATCGCCACCGGCAAGGCTCAGGGTATCTCCATCGCGCACGTCGACCGCATGGCTCCGGGGCCCCTCGGCAAGCCCGGCAGGAAGCCGGGGCAGCGGGGCATGGCCCTGCGGGGGGGAAGCGTTCAGCCCGCCGGCGAAAAGAAGAAGAAGGGCCAGAACGAGCCATCTTGCCCGCCCCGGCGCCGAAAGACGCGCGAGACGCCGCATCCGCCACGCGACATGCGGGCGGCCATGAGGGGCGCGACAGGGATCACGATGATCGTTCGGATGGATCATGGCTTCATTCTAGCGCCTTGCCTCATGAATCCCTACCATGGCCGGGGTCGGTTTCCGATGCGGCGTGCGGGCGCGCCGTTCCGGGGCCGTTTCCGCCTCGGGAAGGGATTGGCATGGATCATCACGCGGACACCGGACGCACCGCCCTCTACCCGGCGCTGGAGCCCAGGGTTTCGGGCTTTCTCCAGCGCGGGGGGCATCGTGTCTACTGGGAGGAATCCGGCAGTGCCGAAGGGGTGCCGGTCCTGTTCCTGCATGGCGGCCCCGGGGCGGGATGCCACCCTCACCAGCGGCGCTATTTCGATCCCGGGCATTATCGCATCATCCTGATGGATCAAAGGGGGTGCGGGCGCAGCACGCCTCTCGGAGGCCTTGAGGAGAACACCACCGAGGCCCTGCTCGGCGACATGGAAGCCTTGCGGCATCATCTGGGAATCCGGCGCTGGATCCTGTTCGGCGGTTCCTGGGGATCCTCCCTCGCCCTGGCGGCGGCCGAAGCCCGGCCGGAGCACTGCCTTGGCCTGATCCTTCGGGGCATCTTCCTGTGCCGCGGGTTCGAGCTGGCCTGGTTTCTCGACGGGATGAAGGCCGTCTATCCCGAAGCCTGGCGACGGTTTTCCGGGTTCCTTCCCGAATCCGAACGGGGCGACCTTCTGGAGGCCTATCATCGTCGCCTGATCGATCCCGATCCGGCCATCCACATGCCGGCGGCCCGCGCCTGGGCGGGGTATGAGGCAGCCTGTTCCACCTTCCGACACGATCCCCAGCCCCGCAATACGGCCGGCGACGGCGCTTCGCGCGCCGCCTTCACCATGGCCCGGATCGAGGCTCATTACTTTCGCCATGCCATGTTCATGAAGGAAGATGCGCTTCTCGAAGGCCTGCCAGGGCTGGCCGGCATTCCGGCGATCGTGGTGCAGGGGCGCTACGACATGATCTGCCCGATTCGCAGCGCCGACGAGCTGGTGCGTTCCTGGCCGGGAGGCGCGGAACAGGTCCGCTATCGGATCATCGCCGATGCCGGACACGCCGCATCCGAACCGGGGATCCGTTCCGCGCTGGTCGATGCCGCCGAGAGCTTCAAGCGCTTGCAGCCCTGAGCCGTCCCTTCTAGACTGCCACCCAACCTTCAGGGGGGGGTGCCGTGTTTCCGATCTTCGCATGTTTGCCCGTGCCACTTCGCGGCATTCGGGGGCTTTCTATCCTTGTGCTGGTGGCCGGGCTGTTCTGTGTCCCGTTCTCTTCGGCCCGGGCCGGAGATCCCGATTTCCTGCATTTCGGTGCCGGATGGTTCGATATTTCGGGCCGGGATGGCGCCGTCATGGGCGCCATCGATTACCAGGCAAGCCAGCGCATCCTCTCCATCCTTCAGCCGGCCGCCGGGCTGGCGGCGACCGGCGATGGCGCGTTTCTGGTTCATGCCGGGGTGGCGATGGATCTGTTCTTCGACCGCCGCTGGGTGCTGACGCCGGGTTTCGCACCTGCGCTCTATGTCAGGGGGGGCGGCAAGGATCTCGGACAAAGTCTTCAGTTCCGGTCCTCCCTGCGCTTCGCCTACCGGCTGGACAATCGCGCAAGGATCGGGGTGGAGATCAACCATCTCTCCAATGCCGGACTTTCCCGCCGCAATCCCGGCGCCAACCAGCTTATGCTGATCTGGTCGATGCCCCTGTCCCGCTAGGGGCCCCGGGGCAGGTGATGCAGCACCGGCGGGGTCACGAAGGCGGTCAAGGGGCTGTCCACGCGGTTTTTCCGTCCGTAAAGCCCGATCTTGAAATAGGGCCGTGCCCCGCGCGCCAGGGTCTTTCCACGCGCCTCGAAGGCGGTCTGGCCGTTGGCCGAAATCCGGATGATGCCTTCTTCACCCTGTGCGAACAGGGCCATCATCTCGATCCGGTGCCAGCGGCCGAAATCCGCGCGCGGGATCAGAAGGGCCCGGGTCAGGATCGGCGTTTCCAGCGCCCTGAGCCCGCTGCCCGGCACCGCCCTGTAGCCTTCCGGCGAGGCCATGAGAAGAATCAGCGGCGGCCCGTCGGGCGCCTGATGAAACTGGCCGATCGCGATGGCGCCGGTCGGTTCGAAATCCTCGGGCAGGAAAAGATCGAAGCGAATGGCGATCGGCCGGCCCACCGGCAGGCTGGCGCTTCGCAATTCGGCGCGCAGATGATCGCCCCGGGCAAGATCGCTGCGGCACAGGCCGAGATCGCTGTCCCGCAGGGTGAAGCGCAGGGCGGTGCGGCCGTGATGAACCCCGTGGGTCAGGTTTGCGGCGGGGTCGGGCAGCCCGCAGGAGACCTGCAGCGGCAACGGGGAAGGCCCCTGCCCACCGGGCGGGGATACGCCCATGCAGGCGGCAAGAAGCAGAACCGGCAGGCAGGCGGCAGGGCGGGGAATCCTTCGGAACTTTTCATGGCGGCGATGGGCGGGGCTGTTGGGCATTGGATGGGATCCCGGACAGGCGCGAAAGACCCTTGCGCGTTACGGAGAGCGTTGTTCGGCGATCTGTGCTATGAGACGCCGTCGCAAAGACAGAAGACCCTGTTTCAGGTCTCAAAACCACAAAATCAGGAGATGCAGATGAGCTTTCGCAAGAGGTTCACCCCCAGGGGTTCGATGGCGGCGGTTTCGGCCTTTGCCGCGCTTGGGATCGGGTTTTCCATGGGCGCCAGCGCCCAGACCGCCGATCAATTCTACACGAATCGTCAGGTCACCATGATCGCTTCCGGTTCGGTCGGCGGGGGCTATGATCAGTATGCGCGCCATCTGGCACGGCATATGACCCGCCATATTCCCGGCAATCCCAACATCATCGTCCAGAACATGACAGGGGCCTCCGGGGTCAATGCCGCCAATCACCTGGCGGTGGTGGCGGCCCAGGATGGATCGGTGATCGGCCAGCTTCAGCGCAATGTTCCCTTCATGCCATTGCTGGAAGATCGCCAGGGAGGAGAATCGCGTTACCGGTTCGACGGGCGCGCCTTTCACTGGCTCGGCTCGCCCCAGCAGGAACTGGGCCTTCTGCTCGTTTCCACGGCCACCGGGGTGCGTAGCCTTGAGGATCTGAAGACGCGCGAGATCACCACCTCTTCGACGGCGCGCGGTGCCGCAACCTCGATCTATCCCCGGCTGATGAACCAGGTGTTCGGCACACGGTTTCGCGTGATCGAAGGCTATTCCGGCTCCCAGACATCGCTTCAGGCTCTGGAGAACGGAGAAGTCGATGCCCATGTTTCGGGCGGATCCTCGGCCAATTTCCGGAACCGGTTCCGGCCCTGGGTGGAAGAGGGCAAGGTGATCGTTCTGATCCAGATGGGCCTGGAAAAGGATCCGGAATTCCCCGATGCCCCGCTTCTCATGGATCTGCCGATGTCGGATGATGATCGCCGCATGTTCGAACTGGCCTTTGCGGAACAGATCATGGGAAGGCCTTTCCTGGCGCCTCCGGGCGTTCCGGCAGGCCGCGTCCAGCTGCTGCGGGCCGCGTTCGATGCAACCATGAAGGATCCGGCCTACCTGGCGGAGGCAGAAACCCAGAGGCTCGAAATCAATCCGGTCAGCGGCGAGCGAATCAACCGCCTGCTGGATACGGTCTATGGCCTGTCGGAGGACTTCCTCACGCGCTACCGCGAATCCATCCGCTAGCCTTCCCCTTCGGGGTCATTCCGGGCGGGGGCCGCACAATGCTCCCGCCCGTTCCTTGTCTGCCCTTTGCCTGTCCTTATGCCCGTTCTGCGCCCACCCCGCGCCCACCCGGCGCCCATCCTGCGCCCACCCGGCCAGGATGCGGTTTCTATCGGGCCGGATCTCGATCCCGGGTCTCGATACCGGGTCTCGGGGCCGGTTCCTGCGCCGGCGCATTGCGCTTCCGCCCCGCGATGCTATAACGGCCTCGGGCGCCCGTAGCTCAGCAGGATAGAGCACAGGATTCCTAATCCTGGGGTCAGAGGTTCGAATCCTCTCGGGCGCGCCATTGTCCGGCCCGCCGCATCCGCGTTGATCATGGTGTCATGCGGCGTTGCCCGATGCATTTCCGGCGGCGTTTCGGCTTCGTTTCCGGTTTCGTGTTCCGGGTCGTTGTCTGCCGAACGGCCGCCGCCCCGGGTTCTACCCGGTTGTTCCGTCCCGCCATGGAGAACCCCATGCCTTGCCACGCTGCCCGTGCCTTTTCGCCCCGTCCGCTGTTCCCGGCCCCGTTCAGGGCCCTGGCCTTCCGCCCGTTGCGGGGAAGTTGCCGCCTTTCCTTCCGCTCGGCCATGCGGGTCTCGTCCCTGGCCCTGGCCCTGCTGATCGCCTTCGGCCTGGCCACGGCAGAGGCGGCCAAGGTGCGGCTGGAGACCAATGTCGGGCCGATCGTGCTGGAGCTGGATTCCGCAAAGGCCCCCCAGACCGTGCGCAATTTTCTCGCCTATGTGGACTCCGGGCATTACGACGGCACGGTGTTCCACCGGGTGATCCGGGGCTTCATGATCCAGGGCGGCGGCTTCGATACCGAACTGCGGCAGAAGCCGACCCGGGCGCCGATCCGCAACGAGGCCGATAACGGGCTCAGGAACCGCACGGGCACCATCGCCATGGCCCGCACCAACGATCCCCATTCGGCCACCGCGCAATTCTTCATCAACACCGTCGACAACGCGCCTCTCGATCATAGCGCGCCGACGGCCCGGGGCTGGGGCTATGCGGTGTTCGGGCGGGTTGTCGAGGGCATGAACGTGGTGCAGGCGATCGAGGCGATGCCGACAACCGCGCGCGGCCCGTTCCAGAATCTGCCCCGCCAGCCGCTGGTGATCGAGCGGGCCGTCGTGCTGGAACGCTAGCCCCGGCATGCCAGGGCTCTCGGCGAGGAATCGGCCCCATGGCGCGTGAGCCGATGCTTGTGCTGTGCGCCGGTGCGGCGCGCCCCGCAATCCAGCAGATCGCGGCCCGGTTCGAATCCGGATCGATCCCTCATGGCGGCGCCTCTTCGCCGCGATCCGTGCCCGCCCGTCGCCTTGAACTGTGCTTCGGGCCGGCGCCCAGGCTGAAGGCCATGATGGAGGAAAACCCGCCCGCGCTCGGGGTGGTGATCGGCCCGTCCTCGCTGATCGGCGCGGCCTGTTCGGAAGAAACGCTTGTGGCGGAAAGCCGGATCGCGCTGGGTACGGTCCAGGCGGGGGTGGCGCTTCCCCGGGCGGCGGAAGCGATCGATCTGTCCACCCCGGAGGCCCTCTGCCGGGCGCTGGGGCGGGCTGATCCCATCGTCTTCAACACGGCATCCTCGGGCCGGGCGATCGAGGCCATGCTCACCCGGCTCGATCTGGATCCGGAAACCCTCGGCCGTATCCGCCGGTTCGAGACGGCAGAAGAGGCCATGGCCCTGCTCGGCAATCCGGAAGGTGCCCGGGGAATCGGGTTCGGCCAGGCTTCGGCGATCCGGGGTTTCGAACGGCTCGGTGTGCGTCTGGCGGGGCCGCTGCCCGGGGCCCTTGCCATCCGCACCGATTATGAGGCAGCCCGGGCCAGAACGGCGCCCGATCCCGGCATGGCCGGGGATTTTCTCGACTTTCTCCAGACAGCCGGATCACGCGCCATCCTTCACGAAACCGGCCTTGAGGCCCTGGCGCCGCGCGGCGAACCCGGGCTCTGACGGGATCGGGCCATCACCGGGCCATCCCCCGGGCCTTCACGCAGCCCTTGCCCCGGCCTCTGCCCCCTTGCCTTATGGCGAACCGGTCCCGTGTTCCTGGCGGGCGGCCACCAGCATGGCCCGCACCCGTTCCGGGGTGAAGGGCAATTCGCGAAGGCGCACCCCGGTGGCCCGGGCCACGGCATTGGCCAGCGCCGCGCCGGCCGGGCCCTGGCTTCCCTCTCCCGAGCCGAGGAACGGCGCCCCCGGACGGTTGATCAGGATCACCCGCACCGGGGGGATCTGGGGAAAGCGCAGGATCGGGTAGCGTTCCCAGCCATCGCTGGTGATCCGCACGGGATCGAAGCGCACCCGTTCCATCAGCGTCCAGCTGAAGGCCTGAATCACCCCGCCTTCGAGCTGGTTGGCGAGGGCGGCGGCGTTCACCACCTGTCCGCTGTCGCCGGCGACCACGGCGCGAAGCACGCGGATCTGGCCACTGGCCTCATCCACCTCCACCTCGCAGCCGACGGCGGCATAGGCCTTGCCGTTCTTGTAGCGGTTGAAGGCAAGGCCGATCCCGCGCCCGTGGGCGGAGGGGGCCTGTGGCGGGGGCCAGCCGATGGCCTCGGCGGCGGCTTCCAGCACGGCGCGGGCGCGCGGATCATCCAGATGGGCGAGGCGCAGGGCCAGGGGGTCGAGACCGGCTTCCCCGGCCAGCGCATCCATGGTGCTTTCGATGGCGAAGATGTTGGCATAATTGCCCAGCCCGCGAAACGAGCTGGTGCGCAGGGGGGTGGGTGTGACAAGGCGGGAGACGATACGGCTTCGTTCCAGCCGGTAATAGGGCCGGGCATTGCGATGCGCCCCGGATTCCCGCGACAAGGCAGGCTTCGCCTCGGGCCGGTTACGGGAAGGCTCGCGATGCCAGTCGGCGATCAGGCTTGAATGGGTGGCGGTGGTCGGCCGCGGACGCCCCTGATGGGTGGTCGACCAGACATCGTGATTCCAGTCGATGATCCGCCCCGTTCCGTCGAGGCTGGCCCGGATCGCCACCACCATGGCCGGGCCGTAGGGCTCCCAGCGATGCTCGTCCTCGCGCATCCACTGCACCCGGACCGGCTTTCCCTCGCAGGCCATGGCCAGCAGGGCGGCATCGAGGGCCACATCATCGGCGCCATTATGGCCGTAACAGCCGGCGCCCTGGGTGTGGATCACCTGAACTGCCTCTTCCTTCAGGCCAAGGGAAGGCGCCAGCGCCCGTCGCAGCGGATACGGCCCCTGGGAGGCACTCCAGACCGTCAGCCGTCCCTCGGCGAAGCGGGCGACGGCGGCCGAGGGCCCGATGGAGCCATGCATGTGGTAGGGCCGGCCGAAATAGCCCTCCACGGTGGCTGTGGCCTCGTCGGGAACGGGGCCGATCTGTGGCGCGGGATCGGTGGTGGTGGTGCCGTCGATCACCGGGTTGGCCGCGCTTTCGTGTTCCAGAAGCCAGGGATAGAGCTGTTCCTCGTCGGGCAGAAGGGCGGGCTCCTCCCAGCGGGCCAGCGCCGCCAGCCGTTCGCGGGCACAAAGGGCCTGCCATTCGGTTTCGGCGATCACCGCAAGGAACCGCCCGCTCCGGATCACGCGCAGGACACCGTCCATGGCCTCGACCGGGGCTGTCTCCACCGAGATCAGGCGGGCATCATAGGAGGGCGGGCGAAGGATGCGGGCGTGCAGCATCCCGTCCAGCCGCAGATCGTGGACGAAGATGGCGTCTCCGCAGACCTTGGCGCGGGCATCGACATCGGCAACGCGGCGGCCGAGAAGCCTGTAGGCTTCCGGCGGCTTGGGCATGTCGTTCGGGCTGGCATCCCGGTCGAAGCGGCGATCGCCCATCAGCGCCCAGTAGCTGGTCTGGCGGTTGGTCTCCGGGCTGCGGATGATGCCATCCTCGATGATCAGCCCGCTTTCGGGAACCTCAAGGGTCTCGGCGGCGCGTTGCAGAAGAAAGGCCCGGGCCGACGCCGCCACCTGACGCATCGCCCGCCCCGACTGTTCCATGGATCCGGAACCGGAGGTCACCTGTTCGTCCACCACGGTGCCGGTGATCCCGCTGACCACCCGGATGCGTCCGGGGGCGACATCAAGCTCCTCGGCCGCGATCATGGCGATGGCGGTCTTGATGCCCTGGCCGATTTCCACCTTTCCGGTGCGCACCGTGAGGGTTCCGTCACGATGGATGGAAATCCAGCGGTCGATCGCCGGGTTCTGCCGCAGGCTGCCGGGAAGTTCCTGGCCGCTCATGTTGGCGCTCCTTCGCGAATCTCCGGCCCGGTCGGATCCCCTTCATGGCGCTCGCCGCGCAGGGCGGCGGCGGCCCTTTGCACCGCCCGGATCACCGGATTGTGGCTGCCGCAGCGGCACAGATTGTCCTGAAGGGCAAGGCGGATGCTGTCTTCATCCGGATCAGGGTCGCGGTCGAGCAGGGCCTTGGCGGTGATGATGATGCCGGGCGTGCAATAGCCGCACTGGAAGGCATTGGCATCGATGAAGGCCTGTTGCAGGGGATGCAGGGAATCCCCGGCAGCGTCGGCGCGATCCCCGTCACAATCCCTGTCACCATTGCCGGACAGGCCCTCAATGGTGGTGATCTGTCGTCCCGCCACCTCGGCAAGGGGCAGGCTGCAGGAGAGCGCCCGCGCCCCGTCGACCAGCACCGCGCAGGCGCCGCAGGTCTCGGCGCCGCAGCCGTATTTCGTTCCGGTCAGACCCAGATGATCGCGCAGCGCATAGAGCAGCGGCATGCGCGGATCGGCGCGAAGCTTCTGTGCCTTGCCGTTGACGATCAGCGTGGTCATCCCTTCCATCCCCCTGTGTCTCCTGATGGGCCTCTCCGGCATGTTGCGGTCGTGTCGGCCGTTTCCGGGCCCGGTTCCGGGAGCGGGGTATCTTGTCAGGGATGGAAGGGCTGTCAAGCGGTGACACGGCAAGATTGCCGCGCCGAGGCGGGGGTTGCCGCTCCGCGGAGGGGGGGGTATGTCTAGGCACCATGATCCCGTCGGGCATGGGCCGGACAGGCCTTCCCGCAGTGAAAACGGCTCTGAAATCTTACGGAAACGACACGGTGATCCTATGGCTGAAGCGTCTTCCGGTTCGACCGGTTCATCTTCCGGTTCCACCGGTTCAAGGGAGTCCGCTGTTTCTGCGCATGAGGGGGCACAGACGGCCCCGCTCTCAGCGCCTCCGGACGACGATATTCTGGGCGTCGCCGCGTCCTGGCTGCGGGAAGGCCGTGAAGTGGCGCTGGCCACGGTGGTGACCACCTGGGGCTCTTCGCCGCGCCCGGTCGGAAGCCAGCTGGCGGTGGATGATACGGGGCATTTCGTCGGCTCCGTTTCGGCCGGGTGTGTCGAGGGTGCGGTGGTGGAGGCCGCCCGGGAAACCCTGAAGACGGGCCAGCCCCGGCTGCTCGATTTCGGCATTGCCGACGATCAGGCCTGGGAGGTCGGGTTGTCGTGCGGCGGCAAGATCGAGATCTTCGTGGAGAAGATCGGATGAAGGCCGCTCATCTGGACATCCTGCTCGCGGCCCGGGCCGCCAAGCGCGCCGTTGTCCTGCTCACCGATATCGGCAGCGGAGAATCGGCGATTCTTGTCGATGGGCAAGTGGCGGAGGCGGGGAAGGACGGGGCCGGGCTTGCGGTTGATGCGGCGCTCGGCGCCATGGCCGACGCGGCGCTTGCACGCGGCGAAAGCCGGCTGGTGGAGGTGGAAGGGCGGCGGATCTTCCTTCAGGTTCTGAACCCGCCCCTGCGTCTTGCTGTGATCGGGGCCGGGCATATCGCCCAGTATCTCTGCCAGGCGGCCAGAATGATCGGCTTCGAGGTCACGGTGATCGATCCGCGCACCAGCTATGCCAGCGAAAGCCGCTTCCCCGGCGTAAGCCTGTGCCACGACTGGCCCGATGTGGCGCTTGAGGCCTTTGCCCCGGACCGGCGTTCGGCGGTTGTCGCGCTCAGCCACGATCCCAAGCTCGACGAGCCGGCCCTTGCGGCGGCGCTTGCGTCCGACGCCTTCTATATCGGCGCGCTCGGCTCGCGCAAGACACAGGCCCAGCGCCACGAACGGATGAAAGCGCAAGGGGTGGAGGCGTCGCAACTCGCCCGGATCCATGGCCCCGTGGGGCTTGATATCGGCGCCTTGTCGCCGGCGGAAATCGCCATTGCCATCACCGCCCAGATGATCGATGTTCTGCGCCCGGAAAAGAAGGGGCTGCGGCGCGGATGAATCCCGGCTCGCCTTCCGAAAAGGGCGCCGTTTCCGCCGTGGTGCTGGCCGCGGGGCATTCGCGCCGCGCCGGATCGGTCAACAAGCTGCTTGCCGGGATCGATGGCGTGCCGATGCTGCGAAGGGTGGTGGATGAGGCTCTTGCCTCGGGGGCGCATCCGGTGATCGTCGTGACCGGCCATCAGGCCGAGGCGGTGGCGGGTATCCTGAAGGGCTGTGCCGTGCGCCTGGTCTTCAACCCTCGCCATGAAGAGGGGATGGGCGCTTCCATCGCCGCCGGGATCGCCGCGGTTCCCGATGAGGCAGCCGGCGTTCTGGTGGTGCCGGGCGACATGCCGGGGCTGTGCCGAAACGATCTGGCCCGGCTGATCGCCGCTCTCGCCGGACCAGAGGGCATCTGTGTGCCCGTGGCAGGGGGGCGACGCGGCAATCCCGTGCTGTTCGGACGGGCTCATCGTGGCGCCCTTGCCGCGCTCGGGGGGGACCGGGGCGGTCGGGATCTCGTGGCCGCCCATGCCGATTCGGTGGTCGAGGTGCCGATGGAGGGCGACGGCACCCTGATCGATCTGGATACGCAGGAGGCGATCGCCGCCTATGGCGCCCGCATCGGGAAGGTCACCCGCCGCCTGACAGACGACCCCACGACAGAGGACCCCACGACAGAGGACAAGACCTGATGGATGCAGGGTTGAGAGAGGCGGCCGAGGCGATGATGGCGGTGGGCCGGGATTTCGCCCGACGGGGCTGGGTTGCGGCAACCGGGGGAAACTTTTCCTGCCGGCTCGGGCCCGGATCCATGCTGATCACCAGGACAGGGCGCGACAAGGGCGCCCTGGAAATCGAGGATTTTCAGGCGGTGCCGCTGGACGGCGTCCTGCCCGAGGGGCTTTCCGCCGAAGCGCCCCTGCATCGCGCCCGTTACCGTGCCGATCCCGGGGTGGGGGCGGTGCTGCACATGCATTCCCCGGCGGCGACGGTGGCCTCGCGGCTTCACGCGGAGGAGGGGCGGGTCTGTCTTGCCGGTTTCGAGATGCTGAAGGCGCTGGACGGGATCGCCACGCATGATACGGTGCTGGCCCTGCCCGTTCTCGACAACGATCAGGATACCTGGGCACTTGCGGAAAAGGCCGAAACCCGGCTTGCGGCGCACCCCGCGCCGGGGCTGGTCGGTTACCTGGTGGCAAGCCACGGGCTGTATGCCTGGGGCCGCGATCTGGCCCTCGCCCGGCGCCATGTCGAGGCGCTCGACTTTCTGCTCACCTGCTGGCTCGAAGCAAGGAGACTGGAACGATGACCACCCTCACCACCTGGCTTGAAACCGGCCTGGTGCCGGAATCGATGACCGAGGATCTCGAGATCCTCGCCGATCGCCTCGCCGCCTCGGGTATCCGCTTTGCGCGCTGGGAGGCCTCGCATCCGCTGGGGCCGGATGATGATCAGGATGCCATCCTCGCCGCCTATGGCGACGAGATCGCGCGGCTCAAGCAGGAAGGCGGCTATGCCGCCGCCGATGTGATCCGCCTGAAGCCCGGCACCCCGGACATCGAACCGATGCGGGCAAAGTTTCTTTCCGAACACACCCATGACGAGGATGAGGTGCGTTTCTTCGTCGAAGGTTCGGGCGCCTTCTATCTGCGGATCGACGGGCGGGTTCATCAGGTGATCTGCCGGGCGGGTGACCTGATCGGGGTTCCGGCCCTGACCCGGCACTGGTTCGACATGGGGCCGAACCCGCATTTCACCGCGATTCGCCTGTTCACCAATCCGGAAGGCTGGGTGGCCCGCTATACCGGCGATCCCATTGCCGATCGCTTCCCCCGCTACGAAACCCTGGACGCCTGATGCGACCCCGGGTCATCATCACCGACATCGAAGGCACGACGACGCCGATCGCCTTCGTGCGCGATGTTCTTTTTCCCTTTGCCCGCGAGCGTCTGGACGCCTTCGTGGAGGCTCATGGCGACCGGGTGGAGGTGGCCGAAGCCCTGGCGGCGGCGGCGGCGCTGGCCGATGTCGCGCCCGGCGACAGGGCGGCGATACTCGATGCCCTGAAACGCTGGATCGATGCCGATCGCAAGGCGGCCCCGCTCAAGATCCTGCAGGGCATGATCTGGGACGAGGGCTTTCGCGATGGCCGGCTTGTGGCGCCGGTCTACCCGGATGCCGCCCGCGCCCTCAGGGCCTGGCATGGCGAGGGGGTCAGGCTCGCCGTCTATTCCTCGGGCTCGCAGGCGGCGCAGCAGCTTCTGTTCGGACACAGCGACCAGGGCGATCTTCGCGATCTTTTCTCGCACTGGTTCGATCTTGAGACCGGCCCCAAGCTCGAGCGGGATTCCTATGCGCGGATTGCCGCGACCCTTGGCGTCGGCCCTTCCGGACTTCTCTTCCTGTCCGATCATCCGGGAGAGCTGGAAGCGGCGGCGTTGGCTGGCCTTGCGGTCCTGCGCCTTGATCGGGGAACACCCCCTCCGGCCCCTGCCGGGGCGCATCCGGTGGTGCGCTCCTTCGACGATATCCATCTCGATCCGGAGCCCGACGCATGAAGGACAGCGCGCTTTGCCCGCATCACGTTTTCGGGCGGCCTTGTCGGCAGCGGTGCCGGTCGGGGCCGGGTATCCCTGTGAAGCGGCGTGCCAATGTGGCGGGGGAAGGCTCATGCCCCGGGCGCTGATCCATGGCGCCGAATGCCGCTATGCGCTGTCGGGTACCGGGCCGGATCTTGCCCTGTTGCATTCCGTGGGGCTGTCCACGCGTGAGGGCTGGCGTGAACAGGTGCCTGTTCTGGCCCGGCGCTTCCGCGTTCTGACCCACGATTTTCGCGGCCTGGGCGATTCGGCTTTGGGCGACAGGCCGGCCTGTGTGGCGACCTATGTCGAGGATCTGGCGGCCCTGCTTGACCATGTTGCCATGGCGCGCCCGATCCTGATGGGGGTGTCGCTTGGCGGATTCGTGGCCCAGGCCTTCGCCCTTGCCTATCCCGAACGGGTTCGGGCCCTTGTCCTTGTGTCCACCGCGAGCCGGATCGCCGCAGGCAACAGCGGCGCCCGCGCCGCCCGCAACCGGGCCATCCGCGAGCATGGCATGGCGGTGGCCGCCGAGACCCAGCTCGAAACCCATTTCGAACCCGGGTTCCTTGCCGCGAATCCGGATGTCCTTGCCTGGTATCGCGCCCATTACGTGGCCAACGATCCCGAAACCTATGCGGCGGTGATGGAGGATCTCGGGCGTTTCGACAGCCATGCCCGCCTTTCCGCCATCCGCTGCCCGACCCTGGTGATCGCCGGGGGCAAGGATGCCAGCAATGTGGCCGGGGGCGTTCCGGGCCGTGCCGCCCGGGCCCTGGCCGAGGCCATCCCCGGCGCCCGGTTGAGGATCATTGACGATTGCCATCATTATCCCCAGATCGAGAAGGCCAAGGTTTTCAATCGCGAGGTTCTGGCCTTTCTGGATGGCCTGACCTGAAGGATTCCCCACCGAAAACGCAGGAGCCTGATGCCGTGAGCAACAGTGTCGGATGCCCATGAATGGTCGAGAGAATGGTCGAGAGAATGGTCGAGAGAATGGTCGAGAGAACGATCGTGAGAAGGCCCGTGCGGATGCGCCCGGTTCCGCCCGCCCCGGAGGCGGGGAAACGGCCTCTCCGGGCACGGGGAAGGTGTCGAAAACGGCCGCCGAATGGAAGGCGTGCCTGACGCCCGAGGCCTATCACATCACCCGCCAGCAGGGTACGGAACCGCCGTTTTCCGGCCGCTACTGGAATTGTCATGATCGCGGGATCTACCGTTGCGTCTGTTGCGGCGCGCCGCTGTTCGAATCCGGACACAAGTTCGAATCCGGATCGGGCTGGCCATCCTTCACCCGCCCCCTGGCGCCTGGCATCGTCGCCGCGCGCGAGGAT
>JBJHAU010000016.1:0-18619 GCA_050480665.1 Alphaproteobacteria bacterium
GGCGGAGACAGGGAACGGGATTTTGGTCAGGTTGTGCACAACTTGGCGGCAGAAATCCCGGAAACGGGCCGTTTCTGACGTTCCGGGGGGGCTTTCGCTGCCCTGCGGGCGCGTCACGCCCTTCGCCTTGAGATGGCGATCCCGACGGACTGGCAATCCTCGAAAACATCGAGTTTCTCGATTCGCACATGCGCAACCCTCACCCGGGGGTCGTTCAGGGCAAAGGCAGCAATGGATTCGGCCAGGGTTTCCGCAAGATTGACGTGAGGCCCGCCAAGAATCGCGCGGATTCCCACGGCCATTTCCTCGTAACAGACGACAGCGGCGATCTCGTCATGGGTCAGCGGGCCGTCATCCGCCACCTCGAGGTCGAGATTGACCCGCACCCGCTGGCGGCCCAGCTTCTCGTGGCTGTGTATGCCAAGGGCGCAGTCGCCCACCAGATCGCGGATGAAAACCCTTCGTGTGGCAGAAGCCGGAACAAGGCCGGTCGATGCCCGATCGGCGGCGGTCATGCGAAGATCCGGTTTGATGGGAGGCGCCATGGGATCCTTCACTCCTCGATCAGCCGGCTGTCCGCCACCGGCGGGGCCCAGTTCAGGTGCTGGCCGGAATCCAGGGCGATCATCTGTCCGGTCAGGGAAGGCGTGGCGAGAACGTAAAGGACCGTCGCGGCAATCTCCGCCGGAGCGACGGGACGGCCGAGCGGGGTTTGCGCCGCCTGGGCCAGAAACTGTGCCTCGCTCTGGCGCGGGCTTGGCAGCACCGGGCCCGGCGCGATACCGTTGACACGAATCCTCGGGGCCAGGGCCAGGGCCAGGGTTCGGGTCAGCGACCACAACCCGCTCTTCGACAGGGTGTAGGAGACGAAATGAGGGGTCAGGTTGCGAACCCGCTGATCGAGCAGATTGATCACGTTGCCCTCCACCCCTTCGGGCAGGCGGGCGGCAAGGCACTGGGTCAGGACGAAGGGCGCGCGGAGATTGGTTTCCAGATGCGCGTCCCAACTCGCACGGGTGACGGTTTCCACCTCATCACGCTCGAACAGGGAGGCATTGTTGATCAGGGTATCGACCGGTCCCAGCGCGTCTTCGGCCCGGGCGATCATGGTTTTCACATCCTCTTCCCTTGCCAGATCCCCACGCATCGCGGCGGCCCGGCCGCCGCCCTCGCGAATCCGGCGGGCCAGCGCTTCCGCAACCTCGCCGGAGCGGTGGTAATGGATGATCACGCCATGGCCGGCCCCGGCCAGGGCTTCGGCGATGGCACGACCGATCCTGTGGGCGGCCCCGGTGACCAGAGCGGTCCTTGCGACAGCCCCGGGAACCGGTCCGGGTGTGGTCTGTGGCGGCGTTTCGGGCATGGCGGCATCCGAAAGGGGGATCCTGGCCGGGATGATCGGGCCCGGATCGGGCAGGGAAATCAGCCAAGGATACCGGAATATTGCGCGGCGACATAGCCGGCATAGACCAGAAGAAAGAATGCAGCGGGAACCCGGGTCACGCCGCGGCGCACCCGGATCAGCAGCAGCAGCGCGGCCGTCACCAGAAGCATGAACCAGAGGTCGAAGCGCAGGATCTGGGCAGGAATGTCAAGCGGCTGCACCACGGCGACCAGACCGATGATGGCCAGAAGGTTGTAGATGTTGGCACCGACGATGTTGCCGATGGCCACATCGGTATGGCGCCGATAGGCGGCCACCACGGCGGTGGCAAGTTCCGGAAGCGAGGTGCCGATGGCCACAAGGGTCAGGCCGATCACCTCTTCGCCGACACCGAGCATCCGGGCAAGGTCGATGGCGCCGCCCACAAGGATGCGGGCCCCGAAGACGACGGCGGCAATCCCGCCGATCACGCTGATCAGGGCCAGCCAGAGTGATCGGGGACCCTCGGAGAATTCTTCCGCCTCATGGCTGAAGGTATCGCCGGCCGGGCTGGCGGTGCGCCGTTCCTGGATATAGGCGAACAGGGAATAGCCGATCAGGAGCATGACCAGCACGCCGCCCTGGAAACGGCTGATCGTTCCCCCGAGGGCCAGCGCCATGAAGACGAGCGAGGCCGCCATCATGATGAGCCCGTCGCGTCGCAACAGGCTGCGGGGGGCCGCGATCGGGGTGATCAGCGATGCGGCGCCGAGGATCAGCAGGATGTTGGCGATGTTGGAACCGACCACGTTGCCGATGGCGATGCCTGGCTGGCCGCGAAGGGCGCCTTCCAGGCTGACCACAAGCTCCGGCGCGGTCGTGCCATAGGCGACGATGGTCAGGCCGATCACCATGGGCGAGATGGACAGCCGGTTGGCCAGAGAGACCGCGCCCCGCACAAGATATTCGGCCCCGAACAGCAGCAACATGAAGCCGCCGAGGATTTCGAGCGCAGTGATCATCGATGAATGTCCGAAGAGACGAGGAAGATGGCGGAACGATCAGCGTGACGCAGAACCGGGAACATTCGGGAATGGCGACACCGGGCACAGGGCAGGCGGCAAAGGGCATCCCCGGTTCCCTGCATAGCATGTGCCCGGGTACCAGGGAACGGGAAAACCCGGCCCATACCCGACCCGTGCCCGGCTCATGAAGGCGTGAAGGTGCCACCGCCACGCTGACGCCACGCTGACGCCATGGCACGGCCATGCCGTCCTCAAGCCGCCGCGCCCGCCGACCGTTCCGAAGCCTTGGCCCCGGGGGTTGTGCCGGGGCTAGGGCCTTTTCTGGCCGCGTCTGCCCTTGCGGGCGGGGGCGGGGCGGGCCATGGCCGGGGCCAGGCCGGTTTCCAGCTCGCGGGCTGAAAGGCGACGAAGTTCGTCGCGCAGCCTTGCCGCCTCCTCGAATTCGAGATCGGCCGCCGCCGCCTTCATGCGCTTTTCCAGATCCTCGATCACCTGGCGCAGGTTGTGGCCCAGCAGGCTGGCCTCGTCGGCCGGGCCGGTATCCACGCTGAGGTAATCCTGTTCGTACACCGAATGAAGGATGTCGCGGATGCCGGAACGCACCGATTCCGGGGAAATGCCGTGTTCCTCGTTATAGGCCATCTGCCGGGCCCGGCGCCGACCGGTCTCCTCCAGTGCCTGGCGGATCGACCGGGTTTCGCTGTCGGCATAGAGGATCACGCGGCCGTCGATGTTGCGCGCCGCCCGGCCGATGGTCTGGATCAGGGAGGTTTTCGAGCGGAGGAAGCCTTCCTTGTCGGCATCCAGAATGGCGACCAGCGCGCATTCGGGAATATCCAGCCCCTCGCGCAGGAGATTGATCCCGATCAGCACGTCGAAGGCGCCCAGCCGCAGATCGCGGATGATCTCGATCCGCTCCAGGGTCTCGATGTCGGAATGAAGATAGCGCACCCGGATTCCGGCATCGTGCAGGTATTCGGTCAGGTCTTCGGCCATTTTCTTGGTCAGCGTGGTCACCAGAACGCGCTGGCCGCGGGCGGCGCATTCCCGGCATTCGGCCAGCAGATCATCGACCTGGCTTTCCACGGGCCGCACCAGGCAGGGGGGATCGATCAGCCCGGTCGGGCGGATGACCTGTTCGACAAAGACCCCGCCTGTCCGTTCCAGCTCCCACGGCCCGGGCGTTGCCGAGACGAAGATGGTGGCAGGGCGCATGCGATCCCATTCCTCGAATTTGAGAGGACGGTTGTCGACGCAGGAAGGCAGGCGGAATCCATGGGCGGCAAGGGTCGATTTCCGGTTGAAGTCGCCGCGGAACATGCCGCCGATCTGGGGAACGGTGACATGGCTTTCATCGATGAAGAGAAGGGCATCGTCGGGCAGGTATTCGAACAGGGTGGGAGGCGGCTCCCCCGGGGCCCGCCCGGTCAGATAACGGGAATAGTTCTCGATACCGGCACAGTGCCCGGTCGCTTCGAGCATCTCCAGATCGAAGCGGGTTCGCTCTTCCAGCCTCTGGGCTTCCAGCAGCTTGTTCTCGGCCCTGAGGGCGGCAAGCCTCTCCTTCAGCTCCGCCTTGATCCCGACGATGGCCTGACGAACGGTCGGACGCGGGGTCACGTAATGGGAATTGGGATAGATGGTGATGGATTCGAGCCGGGCGGTTTTCTCGCCGGTCAGCGGGTCGAATTCCACCAGGGTTTCCACCTCGTCACCGAACAGGCCGATCCGCCAGGCGCGATCTTCGTAGTGGGCGGGAAAGATCTCGATGGAATCGCCCCGGGCGCGGAAGTCGCCACGCAGGATGATCCCGTCGTTGCGCCGGTATTGCAGGCCGACAAGCAGGCGCAGGAAATCCGCCCGGTCGAGGCTTGCCCCCCTTGTCACGGTTTCCGCCATCCGGGCGTAGTCCTCGGCCGCGCCGATTCCGTAGATGCAGGATACGGACGCGACAAGGATCACGTCGCGCCGCTCCAGAAGGGCGCGGGTGGCTGCATGTCGCATGCGGTCGATCTCCTCGTTGATCGAGGCATCCTTCTCGATATAGGTGTCCGTGCGGGGCACATAGGCTTCCGGCTGGTAATAGTCGTAGTAGGAGACGAAATACTCCACCGCATTCTCGGGAAAGAGGGTTTTCATCTCGCCATAGAGCTGGGCGGCAAGGGTCTTGTTGGGGGCAAGGATCAGGGCAGGGCGACGGCTGCGGGCGATCACCTGGGCCATGGTGAAGGTCTTGCCCGAACCGGTCACCCCCAGCAGAACCTGATCGCGTTCTCCCCCGGCCACGCCGCTGACCAGAGCCTCGATGGCCTGGGGCTGGTCGCCGGCCGGCTGATAGTCGCTGGCGAGGCGAAAATCGGGCACGCCTTCGAGGCGGCCTGGAAGGGGGTCTGGCAGAAGGCTTGTCATGATCCCTGTATAGGGCAGAGCCCGCGCCCGGGCCAGAGCCGGCAGCGGACCGGGGCCGGGCCGGAACCGGGGACCTGCTTCCGGCGGCTGCCGGAGCGGTTGCACGGCGTGGTCGATATGATAGCTTCGGCGCCTGCCTGTTCCGGATGATGATGCCTCGACGGAACCTCGCAGAAGCCTGCCACAGGAGCCCGCCACAGGAGCACGCCATGAGCCAGCCCGCCTCCCTTCTTGCCGAACGTCTCTCCGCCATCAAGCCGTCGCCGACCATGGCCGTGACGGCGCTGGCCGCAGAGCTGAAGGCCGCAGGCCGTGACATCATCGGCCTTGGCGCGGGCGAGCCCGATTTCGACACGCCGGACAACATCAAGGCGGCCGCGATCGAGGCGATCCGCCGGGGCGAGACCAAATACACGGCGGCGGATGGCACGGCGGCGCTCAAGACGGCGATCTGTGGCAAGTTCAAGCGGGAGAACGGTCTGGACTACGCCCTCGACGAGGTCACGGTCGCCTGTGGCGGCAAGCACATCATCTTCAACGCCCTGCTGGCCACCCTCAATCCCGGCGATGAGGTCATCATCCCCGCGCCCTACTGGGTGAGCTATCCCGATATCACCCTGCTTGCCGGGGGGGTTCCCGTCTTCATCGAAGCCCCTCTCGATCAGGGTTTCAAGATCACCCCGGAACAGCTTGCCGCAGCGATCGGCCCGCGCACCAAGTGGCTGATCTTCAACTCGCCCTCCAATCCGACCGGCGCCGCCTACAGCCGCGATGAAATTGCCGCCCTTGCCGAAGTGCTTCTGGCGCATCCCCATGTGCATGTGCTGGCCGATGACATCTACGAGCATCTGGTCTATGGCAGTTTCCGCTTCTCCACCCTGGCCGAGGTCGAGCCTCGCCTGAGGGATCGGACGCTCACCATGAACGGGGTCTCCAAATCCTACGCCATGACAGGCTGGCGCATCGGCTATGCCGGGGGCCCGAAACCGCTGATCAAGGCGATGGGGATGCTTCAGTCGCAATCGACCTCCAACCCCTGTTCCATCAGCCAGGCGGCGGCGGTCGAGGCCCTGAACGGGCCACAGGATTTCATGGCGGCCCGCATTGCGGCCTTTGCCGAGCGCAGGGATCGGGTGGTGGCGCTTCTCAATGCCGCGCCGGGGATCACCTGCCCGGCTCCCGAAGGTGCGTTCTATGTCTATCCCGCCTGCGACGGGCTGATCGGAAAGACGACCCCTGACGGACGGGTTCTTGCCGATGATGGCGATGTGGCGACCTGGCTTCTGGAAAGCGAGGGTGTGGCCGTGGTGCCGGGGGTGGCCTTCGGGATGTCGCCCTGTTTCCGCATTTCCTATGCCGCCGGGCTGGACATCCTTGAAGAGGCCTGCGGGCGGATCCTGCGCGCCTGCGAAAGTCTGAAGGGCTGAAGCCGCAAGGGGTTCCTTCCGGGGGCTCAACGGTTATACTGCACACCGTTTCAGGGGGCGGCCCCGGCCCGGGCTCCGCGCCGCATGGTGCCGCCGCCCTGCCCGAAATCTTCATCACCGCCTGCGCGTTTCCTTACCGCTTGCGCGCCCCATCATGAAGGACAAGAACGATGACCATGGCCGATTCCCCCGCGACAGCTTCAGCGATCTCGACCTTCCGCTATGAAAAACCGGGCGCCATCTCCGGCGACAAGATGATTGTCGAACTGGCCAAGAGCGATGTGATTCGTGGTCGCGTCCAGGTGGTGCGCCGCGGCGGCGAGAACAACCTGCATTCCCATGAGGGGATGGACGGGTTCTGGATGGTGCTGAATGGCAGGGTCCGCTTCTATGGTCCGGGCGATGCGGTGATTGCCGAGCTGGGCCGCCATGAGGGAATCCTGATTCCTCGCGGCGTTCAGTACTGGTTCGAAAGCGCCGATGAAAGCCAGGATCTGGAACTGCTCCAGATGGCCGGGTTCGACAAGGCGGTTCCCCTGCGCCGGGTCGATGCCGAACCGCTGAAGGTCAATCCCGATGCGGTGGAGATTCTGGCCGCACCCTCAGCGGGCGCGGGTGTGGGCGCGGGCGCGGAAGCGGACATGCGCAAATACATGTGCGGCGATTGCGACTACATCTACGATCCCGCAGTGGGCGATCCGACCCAGGGCATTGCGCCGGGCACCTCCTTTGCCGCGCTTCCCGAAAGCTGGGTCTGCCCCGAATGCGGCGTCGGCAAGGAGGAGTTCTTTCCGATCGCCTGATCCGGGCGTTCGGACGAGGAAGGATGGCGAACGGAAACGAAGGAGCCGATCATGGCCAGCAACACCCTGCACGCCCCGCGTGAACGCCTTTCCCGGCAGACTCTTTCCCGGCATCAGGCCATCGTGTCGCTGATGGAGGAACTGGAGGCGGTCGACTGGTATCGCCAGCGCGCGGATGATTGCGAAGACGAGGATCTGCGCGCCATCCTTCTGCACAACATGCGCGAGGAAATCGAGCATGCGGCCATGACGCTGGAATGGCTGCGCCGCAACGATGCCGATTTCGACAAGGAACTGCGCCAGTATCTTTTCACGGAAACCCCGATCACCGCTGTCGAAACAGCAGCAACCGGCGGCGATGCGGAACAGGCCGCCGGGGTGGCGTCCTCTGACCCGGCCGATCCGGGGCACCGGTTCACCATCGGCAAGCCGAAGGATTGAGGCTTCCGCGTCTCCCCGTTTATCCATTCCTCGCAGGATTGAAGAAAGGCAAGGCCATGACGGACTATCTCAACCGGGCAGCGGCACCGTTCGACGACGAACTCTGGGAACGGCTCGATCAGGCGGCCGTGAAGGCGGCGCGGGTTCTTCTGACAGGGCGCCGCTTTCTGGATGTGGATGGTCCCTATGGGGTCGGCCTGACCACCATCGAGATCGGTCACGACGATTACTGCCGCCAGCCCGGTCCCGGAGAGGCCGGTGCCGTGATGGGCACCGCCATTTCCGTGCCGTTGCTGCGCAAGGCCTTCAGTCTCTCGATCCGCAGGGTGGCGGCGTGGCGCGAACAAGGGCAGCCCCTGGATCTTGCTCCCGTCGAGGCGGCGGCCGAGGCGCTTGCGCTGCGAGAGGAGGAATTCGTGTATTACGGGCAGCCGGCCTTCAATCTGCACGGCCTGATGAACGCGCCGGGTCGTCACCAGATCAAGGGGGGCGACTGGTCGAAGGTGGATGTCGCCCTCAACGATGCTCTGGCAGCCGTGAATGCCCTGGATGATCACGGATTCCGAGGCCCCTATGCCCTTGCACTGGAACCGGCCCTGCACAACGGCCTGTACCGCCGCTATGAAGGCACCGACATGCTTCAGATCGAACATCTCGGCCGACTGTGCGCGGCAGGAATCTTCAAGGCGCCCGTGAAGGGGGCCGTGGTTGTCGATCCAAGGGCCGCTTCGATCGTGGTAGGGCAGGATCTGCGCGCCGGATATGGCGGCACGGACGGGGTTCACCATCAGATGTATCTGACGGAAAGCCTCGCCCTGAAACTCGATGAGCCGGGCGGGGTTTGCACCATCGAAACATCTACAACCGCAGGCCGTGGCCGCCCCCGTGCGGCAGATCAGGCCACGCGCGCCTGAACCGAGGGGCGCGCCCCGGCATCACGAGACCTCACGTTATCGTGCACCGCGAGCCCTTCCCGCGATGGCCGGAAGGGCCGGGGAGGGGGGTGAAGGGGGCTTGTGGTCGTCGGGGATTCGTGCCAGAAAAAAAAGCCGGGAACCCTCGGGTTCCCGGCAAGTCTAACAGGGAGGCTTCACGTCTGGGAGACGTCGGGGCCCTCCAGGGCGGAGGAACCCGTTTTCCGGGGGGTGCCCGGAAAACCGTGGTTGCGCGGGATCCTCTGAAGGATCGGCTTGCAGGAAAAAGATCGCCTTACAAGACCGGTCGAGGATCGACGAGGTTGCGCAAAACTCTCTCAGACAACGCGGCAACACCGCAACGCCACATCAACCACGAGTGCAGGATACGGTTTTCCGCGATTCCATAAACAGACAATGCGGAAAACTGGCTATGCACCAGACGCATGGCTTTCGTCACCTTCTGGTCATGATTGCGTTGCACCCTGAACTGTCGGCAAAGCGCTTGCGCATGCCCAGGACCCTCAGCCCAGGACCTTCAGCACAAGGCCGGCAGCACAGGGTGCGCACGGGCCCTTCGTCGCCCCCGCCACAGGGGCGCAGGGCTCTCGCCAGAGGCTCGCAGGGCTGGTCAGGGCCTTCTCTCGCCGACATCTCCCTTTTTTGACGCGCTTCCCCTTTTCGGCGGTCTCCAATCTTTTGGTGGAGCTGTCTTGCCGGGGCTTTCCCTGTCGGAGGAAGTCTCCTCCCCTTTCGGAAGAAGTCCCTTCAGGGCGTTTGGCTTTGCGGGCCTGCCGGGCCTGATCAGAAGGCCGTGTCGCCGATCTTGCGCAGCAGAAAATCCCTGAACACGTTCACTCTCTTGGAGTGGCGAAGTTCCTGGGGATAGGCGAAATAGGCATCGAAGGGCGGGCCTGACAAGTCGGGAAGCACCCGGACCAGTTCGGAAATCTGGCGAACCGTGTAATCGGGCAGCGCCGCAAGGCCAACCCCGGACTGGACCGCGCGATAGATGCCATAGATGTTGTTCACCTTCAGCACGTTGCGGGGCGTGATCCGCGCTTCGCGCAGTTTCTGCATCAGCCAGTTCACATGTGCGGTGGGGGGGCGGAAGAAGTCTTCCCCATAGATGATCAGATTGTGCTGGCCCAGCTCTTCAAGGGTCTGGGGAATGCCATGATCCTTCAGATAGGAAGGTGCCCCGTAGATGTGGTTGTGCAGGGTTGTCAGCCGGCGCTGGATCAGGTCCGGCTGCGTCGGGGGGTTGAGCCTGATGGCGACATCCGCATCGCGCATGCCGAGATCGATCTCGTCGTCGGACAGAAGAATGCTGAGGGTGATTTCAGGGTAGAGGTCGATGAACTCTCGCATCCTCGGGGTCAGCCAGATCGAACCGAAGGCAACCGTGGTGGTCACCTTCAGGGGGCCGCGGGGCCGTTCCGTCGAATCCACCAGCTGCGCGCCGACAATGGCCAGCCGGTCGGTGACCTCCTTTGTGGTGGCGTAGAGCATCTCGCCCTGTTCGGTCAGCACAAGGCCGCGCGCATGGCGATGGAACAGGGTGACACCCATGTCCATCTCCAGCGCCGAGACCTGCCGGGAAATGGCGGACTGGCTGAGATTCAGGGTCTCGCCGGCATGGGTGAAGCTGCCGGCCTCGGCAACGGCGTGAAAGATTCTGAGCTTGTCCCAGTCCATGATTCCCCCGCCGCCCGGCCGCGGGTCACTCTGCCGCGTCGCGCCCCGTGGGGGGGGCAGAGGGGCGGTCAGAGGGAGGGGCGGAGGTGTGGGCGGAGGTGTGGGCGGAGGCGGCAAGGAATCGCTCCGCCTCGATCGCGGCCATGCATCCGGTTCCGGCCGCTGTGACGGCCTGTCGGAAGATCTTGTCCTGCACGTCGCCGGCGGCGAAGACGCCGGGAATGGCGGTGGCGGTCGAATCCGGTGCCGTCACGAGATAGCCTTCGTCGTCCATTTCCAGCACATCCCTGAACAGCGCCGTGTTGGGGGTATGGCCGATGGCGATGAAAACCCCATCCACATCCAGGCGCTGTTCGGCCCCGGTCTTGACATGGCGCAGCCGGACTCCGGTCACACCGGGCGGGGTGCCACCGCCGAGAACTTCCTCCACCACGCTGTCCCAGAGGATGTCGATCCGGGGATGATTCATCAGCCGATCCTGAAGGATCTTCTCGGCTCTCAGGCTGTCGCGCCGGTGGATCAGGGTCACCCGTTCGGCGTGGTTGGTCAGGTAAAGCGCCTCCTCCACCGCCGTGTTGCCGCCACCCACCACGCAGACCCGCTTGCCGCGATAGAAGAATCCGTCGCAGGTCGCGCAGGCCGAAACCCCGAAACCCTGATACCGCGCCTCGCTTTCGAGACCCAACCAGCGGGCTTGTGCGCCGGTGGCGATGATCAGCGTCTCTGCCGTATAGATGTGCCCGGAATCACCAGTGCATCGGAAGGGTCTCTGGCTCAGATCGACTTCGGTGATGGTGTCCTGGGCGAAGCGGGTGCCTACATGCTCGGCCTGCTTCTGCATCTGCTCCATCAGCCAGGGGCCCTGGATGGTGTCGGCAAATCCGGGATAGTTCTCGACATCGGTGGTGATCGTCATCTGCCCGCCCGGCTGAAGCCCGGAAAGCACCAGGGGCGAAAGACTGGCCCGGGCGGCATAGATGGCGGCGGTCAGGCCGGCGGGGCCGGAACCGAGGATGAGAACCTGAGTATGAAGGGTTTCCGGCATGGCGTACTCGCATGGAATGTGCACTGCGGCCAACCATAGAAAGGGGCGCTGACAAGAGCAAGCCGGATCCCTGTTCCGGATGCCGACAGCCACGCGAAAGATTATGACTTTACGCTTCGCTTCGGGCTAGACTGCGCCGCCAAGGGCAGGGAGACAGGGATCATGCCACAGGCCAAACTGGATCCGGTTGATCGCCGGATACTCGATGATCTGCAGGAACATGGGCGCATGACCAATGTGGCCCTGGCCCGGCGCGTGGGAATCTCGGCGCCGCCCTGTCTTCGCCGGGTGCGTGCCCTGGAGCAGGCCGGGGTGATCCGCGGCTATCACGCCGACATCGATCCCGAAGCCCTCGGCTTCACGGAAACCTTCTTCGCCCTGGTCGGGCTCGATTCCCAGGCCCGCGACATCCTCTCGGGCTTCGAGGAGGCCGTGGCCGACTGGCCCGAGATTCGCGAATGCCACATGATCCGGGGTGGCGGGGATTTTCTTCTGAAGGTGGTCGCCCGCGACAAGGCGCATCGCGATTCCCTGACCATGAGCCTGACCGGTCTTGCCCATGTCGCGAGGGTCCAGACCCTTGAGACCATCCGCACCGCGAAGGCCCTGACGGGGGTACCCGTCGAATCGGCGCGATCCTGAGACCGGGCAGGGGCCAGAGACCCGGCCTGATCCGATGCCCGGGGGCCGTTCGCCGTGCCGTGCCGTGTTCAGCCGAACCGGACGCTGACGATCTCGTAACCCTTGCCGCCGCCCGGTGTGATCACTTCGAAGGATTCGCCGACCTGCTTGCCGATCATGGCCCGGGCCAGCGGTGCGGAAATCGAAAGCCGCCCCTTGGCGATATCGGCCTCGTCCTCGCCGACGATCCGATAGGTCGATTCCTCGTCGGTTTCGTCATCGGCAATGGTGACCGTGGCGCCGAAGCGGACGGTATCGCCGGAAAGCTGGCTGATATCGATCACCTCGGCCCGAGCCAGCTTGTCCTCGATCTCCGCAAGACGGCCTTCGATGAAGCTCTGCTTCTCGCGCGCGGCATGATATTCGGCGTTCTCCGAAAGATCGCCATGGGCGCGCGCTTCCTCGATCGCCTTGATCACCATCGGGCGTTCCTGCGTCTTCAGCTTCTTCGCTTCCTCGAGAAGGCTCTGATGGCCTTCTCTGGTCATGGGCACCTTGTCCATCGAAACCGTCTCAAACCTCTGTCAGGGCCCCGCGAGGGGGCCGTCGATGCCCTGCTGCCGCCCGCCGAAGGCGGCGTCAGGGCAAGGGGGAAACGCCGGATCAGGCGACAGGCCCTTCCCGGCGGGTCATCTGCCGGGAACATGTCGGCACGATCCTGTCGGCGAGATCAACCAAAACCTGCGGACAGGGCAAGGCCACCGGCCCGGGCCAGGCCACGCCTGACGCCCAGGCCCATACCGCTCCCGACCCTCAGGCCCTCGACTATACGGTTTAAAATCCGTCCTGAAAATAGGACTGAAGAGGCCTGACCTCCAGCGCTCCCTCGCTCAGCGCACGGATCCCCTGGGTTGCGGCCAGCGCCCCCGCCACGGTGGTGTAATAGGGAATCCGGTGGGCCAGCGCCGTGTGACGGATGGAAAAGCTGTCCTGGATCGCCTGGGCACCTTCGGTGGTGTTGAACACCAGCTGGACACCGCCATCGAGCATGGTGTCGACGATATGGGGGCGGCCTTCCAGAACCTTGTTGACGATCCGGCAGGGGATTCCCGCCTGTTCCAGATAGGTGGCGGTGCCGCGCGTGGCGATGATCCCGAAGCCCATCGCCACCAGATTGCGGGCGGCTTCGGCGATGGCCGGTTTGTCACGATCGCGGACCGAGACGAACGCGGTTCCCGAAAGCGGCACCTTGGTGCCCCCGCCCAGCTGGCTCTTGGCGAAGGCGCGGGCGAAATCGCTGTCGATACCCATCACTTCGCCGGTGGATTTCATCTCCGGCCCGAGGATGATGTCGACACCGGGAAAGCGCGAAAAGGGAAAGACGGCTTCCTTGACGGCCACATGGGTCGCCTTTCCGGCCTGTTTCGGGAAGGGGGAGAGGCCGAACCGCGCGAGGGGCTCTCCGGCCATCACGCGCGCGGCGATCTTGGCGATCGGCACGCCTGTGGCCTTGGCCACGAAGGGCACGGTGCGTGAGGCCCGGGGATTGACCTCGAGGATGTGAACCTTGCCATCCTTCACGGCGAACTGCACGTTCATCAGGCCGACGACCTTGAGCGCCCGGGCGAGGGCCCCGACCTGTTCCTCGATCTCGGCCACCACCCGCGGCGCGAGGGAGCGGGGGGGCAGCGAACAGGCGGAATCGCCCGAATGCACGCCGGCTTCCTCGATATGTTCCATGATGCCGGCGACAACCACCGTCTTGCGATCGGCCAGGGCGTCGACATCCACCTCCACCGCATCCTGAAGATAGCGATCCACCAGCACCGGATTGTCGCCCGAGGCCCGGACCGCATGGATCATGTAGCGTTCCAGATCCGCATCCCCATGAACGATTTCCATGGCCCTGCCGCCCAGAACATAGGAGGGCCGCAACAGCACCGGGTAGCCGATGCGCCGGGCGATGCGCCTTGCGCCGGCCAGCGAAGTGGCGATCCCGTTCTCGGGCTGGCGCAGGCCAAGCTTGCGCAGCAGCTGCTTGAAGCGATCCCGATCCTCGGCAATGTCGATGGCATTGGGCGAGGTGCCAAGGATCGGCACACCCGCATCCTTCAGCGTTCCGGCCAGCTTCAGCGGGGTCTGGCCGCCGAATTGCACGATCACCCCGAGCAGCCTGCCGCGCTTCCTTTCCGCATGGATGATCTCCAGCACATCCTCATCGGTGAGGGGCTCGAAATAGAGACGATCCGAAGTGTCGTAATCGGTCGAGACGGTTTCCGGATTGCAGTTGATCATGATCGATTCGATGCCGGCATCGGCCATCGCATAGGCGGCATGGACACAGCAGTAATCGAACTCGATGCCCTGGCCGATCCGGTTCGGCCCACCGCCCAGGATGATCACCTTGTCGCGGTCGGTCACCGCGTCTTCCGACTGGGCGGGGGCAAGGCCGCTGCCTTCGTAGGTGGAATACATGTATGGCGTGCGCGAGGGAAACTCGCCGGCGCAGGTATCCACCCGCTTGAAGGCCGGGTGCAGGCCAAGCCGCGTGCGGCGCGCGGCGACGCGCCGGGCCGGAAGCCCGGAAAGCTCGCCCAGACGGGCATCGGAAAAGCCCATGGCCTTCAGCCGGTGCAGTCCTTCGGCATCGGCGGGCAGCCCGTGGGTGCGGACGCCGTCCTCGGCCTCGACGATCTCGCGAATCCGGGCAAGGAACCAGGGATCAATCCGGCACAGGCCGTGAATCTCCTCAAGCCCCATTCCTTCGCGGATGGCCTGGGCGATCACCCGAAGGCGATCCGGCGAAGGATCGGCCAGCGCCTTGGTCAGCACATCGCGGCGATCGGCGCCTTCGAACGCGGGCAGGTCGATCTCGTTCAGGCCGGTCAGGCCGGTTTCCAGCGAGCGCAGGGCCTTTTGCAGCGATTCGGAGAAATTGCGGCCGATCGCCATGGCCTCGCCCACCGATTTCATGGAGGTGGTGAGGGTGGGCCGGGCGCCGGCGAATTTTTCGAAGGTGAAACGCGGAATCTTGGTCACGACATAGTCGATGGTCGGCTCGAACGAGGCGGGGGTGACGCCGGTGATGTCGTTGCCCAGTTCGTCGAGGGTATAGCCCACCGCCAGTTTCGCGGCGATCTTGGCGATGGGAAAACCGGTAGCCTTGGAGGCCAGGGCAGAGGAGCGGGAGACACGAGGGTTCATCTCGATGACCACCAGGCGCCCATCCCGGGGATTCACCGCGAACTGTACGTTCGAGCCGCCGGTATCGACGCCGATCTCGCGCAGCACCGCGATCGAGGCGTTGCGCATGATCTGGTATTCCTTGTCGGTCAGGGTCAGGGCCGGCGCGACGGTGATGGAATCGCCGGTATGAATCCCCATCGGATCGACATTCTCGATGGAACAGATGATGATGCAGTTGTCGGCGCTGTCGCGCACGACTTCCATCTCGTATTCCTTCCAGCCCAGCACCGATTCCTCGATCAGCACCTCGGTGGTGGGCGAGGCATCCAGCCCGCCGCGCACGATCTCGGCGAATTCGTCGCGGTTGTAGGCGATCCCGCCCCCGGTGCCGCCCAGGGTGAAGGAAGGGCGGATGATCGCGGGCAGGCCGATCTCGTCCAGGGCGAGAAGGGCATCATCGAGGGTCCGGACGGTCTGTGCCTTCGGACATTCGAGCCCGATTGCCGCCATGGCATCCTTGAACCGCTGGCGATCCTCGGCCTTGTCGATGCTGTCGCGGCGGGCGCCGATCAGCTCGACCCCGTGTCTTTCCAGAACGCCGGAATCGGCAAGCGCCAGGGCGGTGTTCAGCGCCGTCTGGCCGCCCATGGTCGGGAGCAGGGCGTCGGGCTTCTCACGGGCGATGATGGCGGCGACGATGTCGGGTGTGATCGGTTCGATATAGGTGGCATCGGCAAGACCGGGATCGGTCATGATGGTGGCCGGGTTGGAATTGACGAGGATGACCCGGAAGCCCTCTTCCTTCAGCGCCTTGCAGGCCTGGGCGCCGGAATAGTCGAACTCGCAGGCCTGGCCGATGATGATCGGACCGGCCCCGATGATCAGGATGCTTTCGAGATCGCTGCGTCTCGGCATCAGCGTGGCTCCATGGATTCGAGGAACCGGACGAACAGGTGATGGCTGTCCTGGGGGCCGGGTGAGGCCTCGGGATGATACTGCACGCTGAACACCGGCTTCCCGGCCAGTCTCAGCCCTTCCAGCGAGCCGTCGAACAGCGAGACATGGGTCGTTTCCACACCGCCGGGCAGGCTGTCGGCCTCGACCACGAAACCGTGGTTCTGGCTGGTGATCTCGACCTTGCCGGTGGCGAGATCCTTGACCGGGTGATTGGCGCCGCGATGGCCGATCGCCATCTTTCGCGTTCGCGCCCCGAGCGCCAGCGCCAGAAGCTGGTGGCCAAGGCAGATGCCGAAGATCGGAAGCGGGGTGGCCAGGATCTCGCGGATCATCGGCACCGCATAGCGGCCGGTCGCCCCGGGATCCCCCGGTCCGTTGGACAGGAATACCCCGTCCGGCCGGAGCGCCAGAATTTCCGCGGCGGTGGTCTGGGCCCCTACCACCGTGACCGCCGCACCCAGACCGGCCAGTTCGCGCAGGATGTTGCGTTTGGCGCCGAAATCGACCGCCACGACATGGCGGCGCGGCGTGGTCTGGCGTCCATAGCCCGTGCCGATCCGCCAGGGGGTCTCGTCCCAGCGGTAGGGCTTGACGGTGGTCACCTCGGCGGCAAGGTCCATGCCTTCCAGACCGGGCCACTGACAGGCCCGGCGGTGGAGGTCGGCAAGATCCAGACTGCCCGAGGGACCATGGGCCAGGGCGCCCACCGGCGCGCCGCCATCGCGGATGCGCAGGGTCAGGGCCCGGGTATCGAGGCCGGCGATCCCGGCCATGCGATGGCCGTGCAGCCAGGCATCGAGACGTTCCAGGGCGCGCCAGCTGGAGGCATCCCCGATCCCGGCGCGGATCGCCAGACCCCGGGCGGCGGGGCTGATGGATTCCAGATCCTCGCCATTGGCGCCGACATTGCCGATATGGGGAAAGGTGAAGGTGATGATCTGGCCGGCATAGGAAGGATCGGTCAGGATTTCCTGATAGCCGGTCATCGATGTGTTGAAGCAGACCTCGCCCACGGTTGTCGCTTCATGGCCGAAGCCCCGGCCCCAGAAGGTGCTGCCATCGGCAAGGACCAGGGCGGCCGTCGCTCCCGACGGGCGCTCGGCCTCGGCCCGCTCCAGCCGCTTGCGCGCTTCGGACAGGGAAAGCTCGTCAGACGGCGAAACCACGGCCCCCTTGCGCGGCGTGGCGCCGGCCTTGGGGGGCGTGGTTTCGGCTTTCGCCATCGTGATCTCGTTTCGGTTAGGGGCGGTCGGAACCGCAGGAACCGGCATCCGGCAGCGAGGCGGAGCAGGAAAACGCCTCTTGATAAGCATTCGACGGGTTCAGGTCAAGCGGATTGCCCCTTGGGATGAAGCCGAGGGGGAAAAATCTTTCTTGTTTGATTTCAATGGGTTGGAAATCAACTTCCCATGGACAATGGGGGGCCAAGGGTGTAGGTTCGGGGCTTTCCCCATCCATGGAAGCACGGGTCCGGCCATGCTGCGACAGGAACTGAACACGGCACTCAAGAGTGCCATGAAGGACAAGGATGCACGGGCGACATCGACCCTGCGCCTCGTTCTTGCCGCGCTGAAGGATCGCGACATCGCTGCCCGTGGGGACGGGGGCGATGAAGGCGGGATTGCCGAAGAGGCGATTCTCGAGATGCTTCAGAAGATGATCAAGCAGCGCCAGGATTCGATCGAGCAGTTTCGGAAGGGCAACCGCGCCGATCTGGCCGAGCGTGAAAGCGAGGAAATCGCCATCATCCAGCGATTCCTGCCGCGCCAGCTCGATCCTAGAGAAACGGCCGAGGCCGTGGATTCGGTGGTTGCCGAATCGGGCGCGACCTCGATCAAGGATATGGGCAGGGCCATGGCGCTCCTGAAGGAACGCCACGCCGGGCAGATGGATTTTGCCCATGCCGCGAAGCTTCTGAAGGATCGGCTTGGCGCCTGAAGCGCATCTGTCCCCGCTTTTTCCTGTTGTCCACAGTTCGGGCCATGGCGCCCGTCATGCGGATATGTCCTGCTGCTATGCTGTCGATAGGCTGGTCGTGGGCTGGTGGTGCGGACAGATCCCGGTTCGCCGGATGGGGGAGGAATCCCTGACGATCCATCGCGATCCGGTCAGCCGTGATCAGGAACGGTCAGGATACGCACACAGGATACGCACGCAGGATACGCGCAGGGCGGGACAGAGGCGCCCTGAGGCTCGGAACATGAGGCTCGAAACAAAGGACCGTTGACCGATGGGGTTTTCGCCACGTTTCCTCGATGAATTGCGGCAGAGGGTCGGCCTTGTCGACAGGATCGGGCGGCGGGTCAAGCTTGTGCGCCGGGGCCATGAGCATCTTGGCCTTTGCCCTTTCCACAACGAGAAATCGCCGTCCTTCACCGTCAACGAGGACAAGGGCTTCTTCCATTGCTTCGGCTGCGGCGCCCATGGCGACGTGATCGGCTTCGTGATGCGGACGGAAAATCTCTCCTTCCCCGAAACGGTGGAAATCCTGGCGGGGGAGGCAGGCCTGGCCCTGCCCGTTTCCAGCCCCGAGGAACGGCGCCGCGCCGACGAGGCGGTATCGCTCTTCACCGCGACCGAGGCGGCGACGGCCTTCTTCGAGGCTGCCCTGGCCGGCCCGGAAGGGGCGCAGGCGCGGGCCTATCTGGCCCGTCGCGGCCTGTCGGAGGAAAGCCGGGCCCGCTTTCGTCTGGGCTATGCTCCCGAGAGCCGCACACACCTCAAATCCTG
>JBJHAU010000017.1:0-17928 GCA_050480665.1 Alphaproteobacteria bacterium
GAACAACTCCGGTTCATCCACCGAGTTATCCACAGGTGCCGGCCTGAATGTGGCCCTGTTCGGGTCGGCAGAAGGGCGGGGAGGGACGGGGGATGGTCTGTCGGTCTACAGCCCGAGCTGAGGCAGAAGCGGCACGTCGATCACATAGCGGTGGCCGAACAGGAAGGCGGCGTAGAGGGCGAGCCCGGTCCCTATCCGTGTCCAGCCGATGCTTCGGGCCAGCTGTCCGGGGCGGATCGCGATCCGGCCGGTGAGGATGGCGAGGAAGGGGATGAAGCCGGTCCGGGCGGCGTAGCGGTTCCATAGGTCCCCATGGGCGGCCCTTCGCCGGGCATCGATATGCAGCATGCCCAGAAGGCAGAGCGCGAGAAAGCCTCCGAAGAAGATCAGCGAGGCAACATCGCCATTGGCGGCAAGGTGCAGCGCCGCCCACAGCGCGATGGCCCACAGCACCGGATGACGGGTGATCGCCTGGATGCCACCTGGTGCAGGATCGGCCTGTTCCAGAAGCCTTTCCTGCCCCACGGCGGCCGGGTTGGCGGTCAGGACTCCGGCCACCAGCAGGATGCAGGCGAGAGGCATCAGAAGCACCGACAGCCAGCGAGACCACATCTGGTCTGGCCAGAGCTGGATGAAGGGGGCCTGCAGATAGGCCATGTTCATCCAGATGAAGGCCGCGAGTGCCAGCCCCGCGTACAGGGCGAGAAACGGCCAGCGGCCAAGCCGGGCGATCAGCGGGGTTCGCACCGGCACGGACGACAGCAGCAGGTGGCCGAGAACGAAGGCACCGGTAGCTGCACCAAGGGGAAGGAAGGTCTCGCTCATGGGGTGTCTCCGGATATTACCGCCGATGCCGGTTGCGCCTTTCGTGGTTCCACTCGTGGTACCACTCGTGATTCCGTTCGTGGTTCCGTGATCAGCTCTGTTGCGAATCCGTTGGCCGGGAATCCCGGCTCAGGGCAAGAATGATCAGCCCGCCGATCACCACCAGATTGGCGATGGCAATCGCGATCCCCGATTTCCAGCCGAGCACGATCACGGCACTGTTCATTTCGTCGAACACGATGTCGGAAAGGTAGAAGAAGTTCACGGCGCACAGGCCGAGCGCGACAAGCGCTATGGCCATGGCCTTCTGGTTCGACATGCTCCTGGGGTCCTTGTCTGAAAACAGGTCTGTAAATGGGTCTGAAGAGCGGTGTTGGTCTGGTTCCAGGGTTCGGGCCGCCCGCCACGGCGATCCAGGGTGAAGGGTTACAGGTCCGGATCCGGCAATCCCGCCCGGCGGCAGGCGGCGATCAGCGTGTTGCGCAGGAGGCAGGCGATGGTCATCGGGCCGACCCCGCCCGGCACCGGCGTCAGACAGCCGGCAACGGCGCGAACGGATTCGAAATCCACATCGCCCACAAGGCGGTTCTTGCCGTCCTTGCCCTCGATCCTGTTGATGCCGACATCGATCACCGCGGCGCCGGGCCTGATCCAGTCCGCCGTGACAAGCTCCGGCCGGCCGACAGCGGCCACCACGATCTCGGCCCGGGCCACGCATTCGGCAAGGTTGCGGGTGCGGGAATGCGCAAGGGTGACGGTGCAGTGTTCGGCCAGCAGGAGCCCGGCCATCGGCTTGCCGACGATGTTGGAGCGGCCGATCACCACCGCATCGCGCCCGGCAAGATCGCCCAGGGCATCGCGGAGCAGCATCAGGCAGCCCTGCGGGGTGCAGGGCACGAGGCCTCCGGGAAGACCCGCCGTGACCCGGCCGATGTTGAGCGGATGAAAGCCGTCGACATCCTTGGCGGGATCGATGGTTTCGATCACCCGCACCGGGTCGATATGGGGCGGCAGCGGCAACTGCACCAGAATCCCGTCCACGGCGGGATCGGCGTTGAGACGGCGGATCAGCGCCAGCAGCTCCGCCTCGGCGACGTCGGATTCCAGGTGATGGCTGAACGAGGCCATCCCGGCGGCCTCGGTGGCGGCGCCCTTGTTGCGCACATAGATGCTGCTGGCGGGATCGCTGCCCACCAGAACGACCGCAAGCCCGGGCCTGATCCCGGCCTCGCGGCCAAGCGCCTCGGCCGCGGCGCCGATCTTCCCGCGCAGGGCCAGGGCGAAGCCCTTGCCGTCGAGAATCCGTGCCCCGCCTAGCATGGGTGGCCTACCACAGGTATTCCCGCATCAGGCTGCGCAGGAAGATGATGGCGAAGATCAGAACAACCGGCGAAAGATCGATCCCGCCGACAAGCGGCACCACCCGGCGGATCGGCCTCAGCACCGGCTCGGTGATGCGGTTGAGGAAATCCGATACCAGATAGACGAGGCGGTTGCGGACATTGATGATGTCGAAGGTGATCAGCCAGCTCAGGATCACCCAGATCAGCAGCAGCCAGATATAGAGGTTCAGGATCATGTCGATCAGGAGCAGGAGGGACTGCATGGCGGGGCATACTCCATGAACGCGACGATATCGCATGATGCGGCATCGTCGCAGGCCGCGGGCGCGGGTTCGTGCGCGGACCGGGTTCGGGACGCACAACGGCAACCGATCCCGCCCGGCCAGCCGACGATCCATCGGCAACCTAGCCCTGGGAAAGGATCGAGGCAAGGCCCGGCGCGGTCTTGACTTGCAACCGTGCCGCCCACATTATCCGCCTTCCCAAGGGGACACCGTGGGGCAGTAGCTCAGTTGGGAGAGCGCGACGTTCGCAATGTCGAGGTCAGGGGTTCGATTCCCCTCTGCTCCACCATTCCCGCAGACTTGATCCTTCCCCCTTCCGCCCTGATGCCGGCTCTTCCGCAGGTTCTTAGGTCGTGTTCTTCCGGCATGTGCTTCTGCGGGCGCTGTCGCCCCTGCCGCCGGGATCATCGCTCCGCCCTTCGGCCTTCGGTCTCTCCCGGTATCAAGAAAACCTTTACTTCCTTCCCCTAGGCTTGCCTCGCGCCCGTTTCAGGGCAAAGCCGGGGGGCTTGTCGGGTTGATGCCGGATCCGTCCCGATCCGCATGCCCGCATCATCCGCACCCCGTTCGGGGATGCGGTGCAGGAGAAAGGGAGCCGATGCTGTCAGCCGAGGAAAGTCTTGATCATATCCGCAAGGCCGTGGACGTGCTGGGCCAGAATCCGCGGGGGCATGGCCGTGCCGCGGTGAAAGCGCTCGATCATCTGCTGGCCGACTGGTCCCGCCGCGACGGGGAGGCCATGCACGGAATCGACGAGGATATCGTCATGGCCGAACGGATCGGCCAGGACCTTGCCGAATTGCAGCGCCATGTCACCGACCTTCAGAACGATTACATGAAGGTTCTGTTCCGCCTTTCCTCGGAAGCCGAGGCGCGGGGCTGAAGCCGTCCGGCATCTTTCGGACTTCAGTCGCCGGGGTTTCCGTTGCGCGGGGTTTCAGGATTCCCCCGAAGGGCACGTTCCATCGGCGCCATCCGTTCGATCCGCGCTTCAAGCGGGGCGCGCCAGGGGGCATCCTCCGGGCCTGAGGCCAGCAGCGCGCGCCAGATATCCAGCGCTTCGAGCGCCTCTCCGGCCTGAAGCCGCGCCAGGCCCCGGTAATACCGGGCGGCATGGTTATCGGGATCGAGCGCCAGGGCGGCAGCAAAGGCGCGCCCGGCAGCGGGGGTGATCTGGCCACGGGAAAGCCGCATCACCGCCTCGCCGAAATCCACATGAAGATCGGCGGCGCCGACAGGATCGCCTTCGGCCTCACGCAGGGCGACGGCGCGGTCCACGGCGTTGGCGGCATCGGCGGTGCGGTTGAGCCGAAGATAGGCCTGACTCAGAATCTGCCAGCCGAGGATTTCACCGGGTTCGGCTTCCAGCCGGGCCTCAAGCCTTGTGATCAGGGCGAGGATCTCCTCGATTCCTGCCGCATCCAGGTCGCCTTCGGTGGCGGGAATCTCCCGCGCGGCATGGGGCTGGTCGGGCAGGCCGGGGCTGCCGATCGCAAGGTAAAGGCCGCCCGCGAGGGCCGGAACGATCAGCGCCGATGCCAGCAGCAGCGCCGCCGTCGTGCGGCGCAGCGGCAGCCGTTCGCCCACCCGATCCCGACCGGCATGGTCGGCGCCCGGGGTCTCGGCCAGCCGTTCCTCGGCAAGAAGGCGGCGGGCGATTTCCACCCGCGCGGATTCGGCCTCCCTGGCCGAGATCAGTCCCCGTTCCCGATCGCGATCGATCTCGGCCAGAAGATCGGCGCTGACGGCGCGGGCATGCGCCGCGCGGTCGGGCGGCAGGGCAGGGCGGCTGAACAGGGGGCGCAGGACAAGCCCGCAGGCGGCCAGGGCCATCAGCGCCAGACTCAACTCTCCGATCATGGGCGGGGATCCTGTGCATTATCGCGGCCAGAGCGTTCTCCCCTCGGGGCCGGGCCTGCGTCGTTCTCGTCAGCCGTGCCGAGGATCCGTTCAAGGCGCCGTCTCTCGTCATCGCTCAGCGGGATCGTCGTCTCGTTCAGCCCCCTGCGGCGGCGAAGGGCAAGAAGCAGTCCGGCGGTGCCGAGAAGAAGGATGATGCCGGGTCCGAACCACAGCGCCCAGGTACGGGGCGCGATGGGCGGGCGCAGCAGGACGAAATCGCCATAGCGTGCGGTCATGAAGGACAGAACCTCGTGATCGCTGTCGCCGGCGACCAGCCTTTCGCGCACCAGAAGGCGCAGGTCGCGGGCCAGATCGGCGTGGGATTCATCGATCGACTCGTTCTGGCAGACCATGCAGCGCAACTGCCGCGACAGGGCCCGGGCGCGGGCCTCCAGCGCCGGATCGTCCAGCACCTCGTCGGGCAGCACCGCCAGGGCCTGTGTCCCGCCAAGGGGGGCGGCGAGCGGCCCGGCGAGCAGGGAAAGTCCCAGCGCCACGCAGAACGCGACCACGAATGCAGAAGGCCTCGGGGTCCGGGCCCGTCGGGACTCTCCGGTTCGTTTGCGCCCTACGGTCATCGGGCCAGTCTTTCGATCAGCGGACGGATCGTCGTCCGGTAATCTTCGGGCATGATCGGTCCCACATGCTTGTGACGGATGATCCCGTCGGCATCGAGGATGAAGGTTTCCGGGATGCCGTAGACCCCCCAGTCGATGGCGGCGCGTCCCTGGCGATCGATGCCCACGGCGTGGAAGGGATCGCCCAGATCGGCCAGCCAGCGGCGGGCGGCCTCGGGTTCGTCCTTGTAGTTGATCCCGATCATCCGGGCGGTACCCCGTGCGGCCATCTCCATCAGGATCGGATGCTCGACGCGGCACGGGGCGCACCAGGAGGCAAAGACATTCACCACCGAGACCTGACCCTTCAGCAGGCTGTCGTCGATCAGCCCCTCGTCGAAGAGAGAGGGCAGAGAGAAGCCGGGCGCGGGCCTGTCGAGCAGCGGAGAGGCGATCCGGCCGGGATCGCGGTCGCGGTCGCTCAGAAGCAGAAAGGCGGCAAGGGCGAAGGATGCGGCGATCAGGACAGGAAGAAGGTAAAGCCAGCGAACCATCCTCTCAGGCTCCTGCCGGGTGGCCTGGCATCCGGTCGCCGGGCTTGCGATCATCGGGAGGAAGGTCTGAGGCCGCAGCCGTTTCAGAAGGGGCCGACCCGACCGGAGGCCTTCCCGATGCCCGTTCGTCCCGGACCCTCGGGGCGCCGACCCGGTGGCGGCGATCACTGAGCGAGACAAGCCCGCCCAGCACCATCACCACCGCGCCCAGCCAGATCCACGGCACCAGCGGGTTGTGGTGCAGGCGCATCACCCAGCTTCCCGGCGCCTCGCCGCGTTCGGGCTGTCCGGGATCGCCCAGCACCACGTAAAGATCGGCCAGCCAGTTGGTGCGAATGGCGATCTGCGTGGTGACCATGGGCGGATTGGTGAAGTGATGCTTGGCCGGATGCATGAGGCCCAGATCCCGCCCGTCCCTTTGCACGCGCAGCGTCGCCCGTTCGGCCGTGAAGTTGGGGCCGGGCACGGCGGCGACCTCTTCGAGGGTCAGCTCGTAGCCGGCCACGCTGGCGGTATCGCCGATCCGCATGATCAGGATGTTTTCCTCCTGCCAGGCGGTCGAGGCGGTGATTCCCAGAATGGTGATCGCCATTCCGGCATGGGCCACGCTCATGCCGATGGCCGAGCGCGGCAGCCCCTTCAGCCTGGACCAGCTCTGGCGGGCAGGGATCCGGAACAGGCGCAGGCGTTCGGCAAGCTCGGTCAGCACCCCGCCGAGCAGCCAGGCCGCCATGGCGATGCCCACCGCCGCCACCGCCGGCCCGTCGGCCAGGATCAGCGTGGCCAGAACCGCCGCCAGGGTGGCCGCCCCGGCCAGGCGCAGGCGCGTGAGCGCGCCCCCCAGATCGCCCCGTTTCCAGGGCAGCAGGGGGCCGACCGCCATCACCGCGACCAGCGGCACCATCAGCGGGATGAAGGTCATGTTGAAGAAGGGCGGGCCGACGGAAACCGTACCGGCATTCAGCGCGTCGAGGATCAGCGGATAAAGGGTGCCGAGAAGCACCGTCGCGGCGGCGGTGGCGAGCAGCAGGTTGTTCACCACCAGCCCGCCCTCGCGTGAGATCGGCGCAAACAGCCCGCCAGCCTTGAGGGATGGGGCGCGCAGCGCATAGAGACCGAAACCCCCGATCGCCGCAATGCCGAGAAGGGCAAGGATGAACAGGCCGCGATCAGGATCGACGGCGAAGGCATGGACCGAGGTCAGCACCCCGGAGCGCACCAGGAAGGTGCCGAGCAGCGACAGGATGAAGGTGGTGATGGCAAGAAGGATCGTCCAGCTTTTCAGGGCATCGCGTCTTTCGACGACGATCGCCGAATGCAGCAGGGCGGTGCCCACCAGCCAGGGCAGGAAGGAGGCATTTTCCACCGGATCCCAGAACCAGAACCCGCCCCATCCCAGTTCGTAATAGGCCCACCAGCTGCCGAGGGCGATACCAAGGGTCAGCGCACACCATGCCGCCAGGGTCCAGGGCCGGACCCAGCGCGCCCAGGCAGGATCGACCCGGCCCTCGATCAGCGCGGCGATGGCGAAGGAAAAGGCCACCGAGAAGCCGACATAGCCGAGATAGAGAAAGGGCGGATGAAAGGCGAGACCGGGATCCTGAAGCAGGGGGTTGAGGCCCCGCCCGTCCAGGGGCGCCGGGTCGAGCCGAAGGAAAGGGTTGGAGGTGGCCAGGATGAACAGCAGGAAGCCGAGGCTGATCATGCCCTGAACGCCGATCACCCGGGCCTTCAGCCCCGAGGGAAGATGGCGGCCGAACACGGCGACGGCGCCGCCGCACAAAGACAGGATCAGAATCCACAGAAGCAGCGAGCCTTCATGATTTCCCCAGACGCCGGTGATCTTGTAGAGCATCGGCTTGGCCGTATGCGAATTCTCGGCCACGTTGATCACGCTGAAATCGGACACCACATAGGCATAGGTCAGCGCGGCATAGGACAGGGCGACGAAGGCGAACTGGCCCAGGGCACACAATGTCCCCGATTGCATCAGCGCCGCATCGCGCCGCGCCGCACCCACAAGCGGCAGGATGGACTGAACAAGCGCCAGTGCCAGGGCGAGGATCAGGGCGAAGTGTCCGATCTCGGCCATCATGGGATGGAGACTCCCTCCGGGTTCCCGCCTCCGGGCGCATGGGCCGGGGCGTAAGCGGGCATGTAGGCAGGAGTGTCTGCCGGGCTGTCGGCGGGCGGCGCCGCATGCTGCCACATCCCGGCCCGTTTCAGGGCATCGGCGACTTCCTTGGGCATGTAGGTTTCATCGTGCTTGGCCAGCACCTCGCGTGCCCGAAAGGCCCCGTCGGGGCCGAGCCAGCCCTGGGCGACGATGCCCTGGCCTTCGCGGAACAGGTCGGGCAGGATTCCCTGATAGCTGATGGCGACCCGCGCCGCCAGATCCGTCACCGCGAAATGGATCGTTCCGTCGTCGGCGCGTCTTACGCTGCCATCCTCCACCAGCCCGCCGATGCGGATGAGCCGTTCGGGATCGATCTCGCGCTCCGCCAGTTCGCTGGGCGAAAAGAAGAACACCACGCTGTCGCGCATGGCATTCAGCACCAGCACCGTGGCCAGCGCCAGGCAAAGGCCGGCCGAAAGCAGGATGATCGCCCTTCGGCGCTTGCGGGTTGCGGCGCGCCGCAGGGTGGGGCGGGGGCCTGGGTCGGAAGCCGAGGGCGGCGGCGGTGTGGCGGTCATGAACGCGACTCCGGGGGTGGGGTGGCGAGGGGCCCTGCCCCGGAACCGGCCTGGTCCCCGGGGGAAGCCGGGGGCGCCGTCCGGGGCTGGAGCGTCTCAAGCCGGCGCGTAAGCCGCAGAAGGCGGCGCCGGGTGGAAAGCCCCATCCAGACAAGAAGGATCAGGGCGAGCGCATAGGAAGGCCAGACATAAGGCCCATAGCCATCCAGATGAAGGATCAGGGCGAGCTGGGTCATGCGGGCTCTCCCCTTCGGGCGGCGGCGTCGGGAACCGTTCCTGTCGGCGGGGCCAGCCCTTCCCTTGCCTGCTGGCGAAGCAGCACCTGAATCTTGCGTTCCATGATCTCGGCCCGGACACGCAGCAGCACCAGGGCCGCGAAATAGGCGAAGAAGGCGGTCGCCATCAGCAGAAGCGGCGTCATCATGGACGGATGAATCGCCGGCCCGCCGATCCGCAACACCGAAGCAGGCTGGTGCAGGGTGGCCCACCAGTCCACCGAGAACTTGATGATCGGCAGGTTGACCACGCCCACCAGCGCAAGGATCGCGGCGGCGCGATTGCCCCGTTCCATGTCGTCGAAGGCGGCCCCCAGCGCGATGTAGCCAAGATAGAGGAACAGCAGGATCAGCACCGAGGTCAGCCGGGCATCCCAGACCCACCATGTGCCCCAGCTCGTCTGTCCCCAGAGAGCGCCTGTCACAAGGCAAAGCACCGTGAACCCGGCCCCGAGCGGCGCCGCGGCCCGACCGATCATGTCGGCCAGGGGATGCTTCCAGATCAGGGCCATGGCGGAGGCCACGGCGATCACCGCATAGGCGAACATCGCGAGCCAGGCGGCCGGCACATGCACATACATGATCCGGACCGAATCGCCCTGCTGGTAATCGGGCGGGGAGGCCACCAGGGCAAACCACAAACCGCTTGCAAAGCCGAAGGCTGCCACCGCCCAGAGCCAGGGGAGGAGGGCGGCGCTGAAACGCTGGAAGCGGGCAGGGTTGGCCAGAAAATGAATCATCGCGTCCTCGTGCCGTCCCTCGTGCCGTCTATCGCGCCGTCCGTGGCGGATGCTCCTCTTGCGCGGCGGCGCGCAGGCGCCGTGTGCGCAGGCATCACGAGCGCAGGCTCGGCGAGCGAATGCGGCGCGCGCATGCTCATCGTGCGGCCGCCCGCAGTGCCGCGGCGGCGGCGAAAGGCGCCAGCGCCAGCGCGGCAAGGCTGAGCGCGCCCAGAACAGCCAGCCGTGCCCCAAGGGCGGAGGCATCGCCACCATTCAGGGCGCCGGCCACGGCGCCCGCCCCGAAGATAAGGACCGGCACATAGAGGGGCAAGATCAGAAGGGATAAAAGCACCCCGGCCCGCTGCGCCCCCAGGGTCAGCGCCGCTCCGACCGTGCCGATCAGGGTCAGCGCCGGGGTGCCGAGGGCGAGGGCGGCGATCAGGGCCAGAAAGCCATGGCCCGGCATGTTCAGCACCAGGGCCAGCACCGGGGCCGCCAGGATCAGCGGCAGGCCGGTGGTCAGCCAATGCACCAGAGCCTTGGCGAGCACCACCATTTCGGCGGGCATGTCGCCAAGCAGCAGAAGATCCAGGCTGCCATCCTCGAAATCGGCGGCGAACAGCCGATCGAGCGACAGCAGCGCCGCCAGAAGGGCGGTCACCCAGATCAGCCCCGGGGCGATCTGCGTCAGGATGCGGGTGTCGGGGCCGATGCCGAAGGGAAACAGAAGCACGGTCAGCACGAAGAAGCCGACCGCAAGGAAGCTTTCAACCCCGCGCCGGAGTCCAAGGCGCAGATCGAAGGCGACCAGGGCAAGAAAGGACGCGAAAAGTCCCCTGCTCACGACAGCGCCCTCCACGACAAGGCTTCGCTGTCGTCGTTCAGACCTTCTCCGGCCGGCGACCCGTCTTCCCCGGGGCCATCTTGACCGGAGCCATCTTGCGGGCTTCTGGAATCGGCAAGATCGAGGATCGTCGCGCCCTCTGCGGGGATCGCCTGATGGGTGGCGATGACCGCCGCCCCGCCCCTTCGGCGATGGCGGGCCAGCAGCGCGGCGAAGGCCGCGATCCCTTGCGTGTCGAGCGCGGTCGCCGGTTCGTCGAGAAGCCAGAGCCTTCCCGGATGCAGGGCGATGCGGGCCAGGGCCAGGCGGCGGCGCTGGCCGGCAGACAGGTAGCGGCAGGGAAGATCGCGCAGCGGCCCGAGCCCGAGAGCGTCGATAATCTCCGGCAGGGTCGCATCGGGGGGTGCGGGGCTGTCCGGATCGTCCCGATCCATGGCCGACCAGAAGGCAAGGGTTTCGCGAACCGAAGCCAGGGGTTTCAGGGCATCGCCATGGCCCAGATAGGCGAGCGGCGGCGCCTCGGTGTCGCCATGATGAAGGATGCGTCCCGATTCGGGCGGGATCAACCCGGCCAGAACACGCAGCAGGGTTGTCTTGCCGATCCCGTTCGGCCCGGTCAGGAACAGAACCTCGCCCTTGTGCAGAACAAGGTTCAGCCCGGAAACCAGACGGCGGGCGCCGCGCCGACAGGCGAGAGTCTCGACGGTGAGAACGGGGGGCTGGGTATCGCGCATCGCCGGTTTCATAGCACAGAAACGGTACGCCGCCGCGGCTTTCACCGAAATGTGATGGCTCTTGATGCCGCTGATGCAAGGGGGATTGATGCGAAGGCGGCCGAGGCGGCCGTGGCGGATCGGCAAGCGGGCGGGGCGCTGAACGGCAGACGGGGGCGGGGGCCATGATCATGCCGGGATCGTTCCTGGTGCCGGTCCGGACAGGGCTGCGGCCACCGGAGGGGGAAACCGGTGGCCGCCCAACCGTCCGGCTCGGGGGAAGCCGGATCAGGAGTGTGCGAAAATCACCCCCGGGGGAGGGTAGGGGGTTGCAGATTTTCGGCAACGCCATGAGACAGGGAGAATGTGACCTAACCGGGCCGGGTTGATGGCCAAATTGTGATATTTGCGCCCCGTGCCATGCTGTTTGCGCTTTCGCAGCATGTTGTTTGCGCTTTCGCGCCGTGGAGCCTTCGCAAAACAGGCCACGAAGGCGGAGAATTCCGGCCCGAGGCCCGGCCCGAGGAAGGATCGGGAACGGCTTCGGGGGCGGGTTCCGGGGGTGGTTCCGGAAGGCTGCTGCGGGGTGGCGCTTGCAGTCCTGCCGCCGGACGCTATCATGCGTGCCGGACGGCGGGGGCACTCCGTTCGGCCATCCTTTGCCTGGTCGCATGGCGCCGATGTGGCGTCGGGACCCTGAAAGGCATCGTCTTCCGGGTTGCCGGGGCATCTTGGGCCCGGCGGCCCTTCACCATAGCCAGAACCGGGAGCAGCGACCGTGGCCGACAGCTTCAGCGCCAGACGCACCCTCAAGGTCGGGGACAGGACCTACACCTATTTCAGCCTGCCGCATGCCGCCGAGGGGGGGCTTGGCGATGTTTCGCGCCTGCCCGTCTCGCTGAAGATCCTTCTGGAAAACGTGCTGCGCAACGAGGATGGAACCAGCGTCACCGCCGAAGACATCCGCGCCCTGCCCGCCTGGCTGGAGCAGCGACGTTCCGAGCGCGAGGTGGCGTTCCGTCCGGCGCGGGTTCTGATGCAGGATTTCACCGGGGTTCCGGCGGTGGTGGATCTGGCGGCCATGCGTCAGGCGATGGTGGCCCTTGGCGGGGATCCCGGGAAGATCAATCCCCTCTCGCCGGTCGATCTGGTGATCGATCACTCGGTGATGGTCGATGTCTATGGCAAGCCCGAGGCTTTCGGCGCCAATGTCGATCTGGAATATGCCCGCAACCAGGAACGCTACGCCTTTCTGCGCTGGGGGCAGAACGCGCTCGACAATTTCCGGGTGGTGCCGCCGGGCACCGGCATCTGCCATCAGGTGAACCTTGAATATCTTGCCCGGGTGGTCTGGACCGGAAAGGACGATGTTGTCTATCCGGATACCCTGGTGGGCACCGATTCCCACACCACCATGGTCAACGGCCTTGCCGTGCTGGGCTGGGGTGTCGGTGGAATCGAGGCCGAGGCGGTCATGCTGGGCCAGCCTCTCGGCATGCTGATCCCCGAAGTCGTCGGGTTCCATCTCACGGGTCGGCTGCGCGAGGGCACCACCGCCACGGATCTGGTGCTGACGGTGGTGGAGATGCTTCGCAAGAAGGGGGTGGTCGGCAAGTTTGTCGAGTTCCACGGCGACGGCCTCGATCATCTGAGCCTTGCCGACCGGGCGACCATCGCCAACATGGCGCCGGAATATGGCGCAACCTGCGGCTTCTTCCCGGTCGATTCGGAAACCCTGCGCTATCTTCGCTTCAGCGGCCGCGACGAGGCCACCGTGGCGCTGACCGAGGCCTATGCCAAGGCGCAGGGCATGTGGCGCGAGCCGGGGGCTGAGGCGCCGGTCTTTACCGACAGCCTGTCTCTGGACATCGGCACCGTCGAGCCATCCCTCGCCGGGCCCAAGCGGCCCCAGGATCGGGTGGCGCTCTCGGCGGCGGCGCCGGCCTTTGCCGAAGCCCTGCCCGGCATGCTGGGCAAGGCCGAGGCCGGGGCGCGGATTCCCGTCGAGGGCATGGATCATGCGCTTGGCCACGGCGATGTGGTGATCGCGGCAATCACCAGCTGCACCAACACCTCCAACCCGGCGGTGATGCTCGCGGCCGGACTGGTGGCAAAAAAAGCTGTCGCTCTCGGGCTTGCGCGCAAGCCCTGGGTCAAGACCTCGCTGGCCCCGGGATCGCAGGTGGTGTCGGATTATCTGGCCAAGGCCGGGCTGCAGCCGGCGCTGGATGCCCTCGGCTTCGGCATTGTCGGCTATGGGTGCACCACCTGCATCGGCAACTCCGGCCCGCTCGACACACCGGTCGCGCAGGCGGTGGATGCGGGCAATCTTGTGGTGGCTGCCGTCTGTTCCGGCAACCGCAACTTCGAGGGACGGCTGCATCCCCAGGTCAAGGCCAACTACCTGGCCTCGCCGCCGCTGGTGGTGGCCTATGCCCTGGCCGGATCCATGGCGATCGATCTGACCCGCGATCCTCTGGGTGTCGGCAAGGATGGCCAGCCGGTCTATCTGAAGGACATCTGGCCCAGCAATGCCGAAGTGACCCAGGCCATCGCCGACTCGATGACCCCGGAGATGTTCCGCACCCGCTACGGCAATGTGTTCGAGGGCGACGCCCAGTGGCAGGCGGTGGCCACCAGCGAGGGCGAAACCTATCAGTGGCAGCCCGAATCCACCTATTGTCGCCTGCCGCCCTATTTCGAGGCCATGGGCCGCACGCCCGAGCCGGTGCGCGATATCCGCGGGGCAAGGCTGCTGGCCCTTCTGGGCGATTCGATCACCACCGATCACATCTCTCCTGCGGGATCGATCAAGCCGTCCAGCCCGGCAGGCCGATATCTGGAGCGTCACCAGGTCGGTGTTCAGGATTTCAACTCCTACGGCGCAAGGCGCGGCAATCACGAGGTGATGATGCGCGGCACCTTCGCCAATATCCGCCTGCGCAACGAGCTGGCCCCCGGTACCGAGGGCGGAATGACCCGCCTGCTGCCCGGCGGCGAGGAAATGTCGATCTATGACGCGGCCATGGCCTATGCCGCCGAAGGGGTTCCGCTGATCGTCATGGCCGGCAAGGAATACGGCACCGGTTCGTCCCGCGACTGGGCGGCCAAGGGCACCATGCTGCTCGGGGTGCGGGCGGTGATCGTGGAATCCTTCGAGCGCATCCATCGCGCCAATCTGGTGGGGATGGGAATCCTGCCCCTGACCTTCCCCGAGGGGGTCACCCGCAAGACGCTCGGCATCGATGGTTCGGAAACCTTCGACATCATCGGTATCGAAGGCCCGCTGAGGCCCAGGATGGAACTGCCCCTCACGATCACCCGGGCCGATGGCAGCAGCGAGACGGTTCCGTTGCTGTCGCGCATCGATACCCTGAACGAGGTGGACTACTACCTGCACGGCGGCATCCTGCCCTACGTTCTGCGCTCCCTTCTGGACGCCTGAGTCCCGGTCCGGGCATGGTTTCGGGTGTGGCTTCGGGCGTCGTTCCGGGCGTTGTTACGGGCAGGGGCGCGGGCGTGGGGCCCGAACCTCTCTTCGGGCGGCGGGGATGGGTTCTCACCGAAGGCCATGCCGGCATGGAAATCCAGGCCTGCGCCCTGGCGACGGCCCTTGGCCTTTCGGTCGAGGTCAAGCGGGTGCCCGCGCCGCCCTGGGGATGGCTTCCCGCGCCGTTCTGGCCCTTTCCCCTTGCCGCCGCCCGAAGCCGGGGGGCAGACCTTGCCCCCCCCTGGCCGGATCTCCTGATCAGCTGCGGGCGGCGCGCCGTGGCCCCGGCGCTGGCCGTGCGCCGCGCGGCGCGGCAGGCAGGGGTGCCATTGTTCGCCGTGCATATCCAGAACCCGAAGGTGAATCCCGAACGTTTCGATGCGGTGATCGCCCCCCTGCATGACGGGCTCACCGGCCGCCGGGTGATCCGCTGTCTCGGTTCGCTGCACGGGTTCACCCCCGAAAACCTTGCCGCCCGCAGGGCCCAGGCGACCGGTCCGGGCGCCGATGCCGACGGAGAGGGGCTGGCTCCGGAGCTGGAAAGCCTGCCAAGGCCCCTCGTCGCCGTCATGATCGGCGGGCCGACCAGGGCCTTTCCGATGCCGGAACGCGATCTGGAACGGCTGGCCGGTCTGCTCTGCCCGCTGGCCCGGCAGGGGGCGGCAGGGCTGGCCGTGATCCCGTCCCGCCGCACGGGGCGGAGGCGTACGGCCTTTCTGCGCCGGGCCCTTCAGGATTCCGGGGCTTTCCTCTGGGATGGGCGCGCGGCCAATCCCTACCGTGCCCTTCTGGCTGCGGCCGATGCCTTCGTGGTGACCGGCGATTCGGTCAACATGGTCTGCGAGGCGGCGGCAACCGGAAAGCCGGTGCATGTGTTCGCCCTGACAGGCGGTTCCGTGCGCCTTGCCGCCTTTCACGACGCCATGGAATCGCGCGGCCATACGCGACCGTTCACGGGCGCCATCGACTGGGGCTGGCACCCCGCCGTGCTGGCCGAAACGCGGCGCGTCGCCGAACTCGTGGCGGCGCGCTACCTTGCGCAAAACCCCTCCCGGGGATAGCTTGACCGCCGGATGGATCAGGCGCACGCGCGCGGCGAGGATCGGACATCGTTCATGGCCCTGAATATCGCAACCTTCACCAATACCGGATGGCGTCCCGGGAACAACGCCGGCGGCGCCACCCTGTTCAAGGCGCTCGGCCATCCCCTCACCGCCGAGGCTGCGCGGGACTTTCTGGTCGAGATTGCCGGCGCGGGCCCGGTGGCGGTCTATGATCCCCTCAGGCAGGCCGAGGATTTCGACAGTTTCTACAACCTTGCCGCCTGCGATCTTGCCGGGGTCTATGTGCAGGATCTGGACGATGTGGGGGCCGGGATTCTGGGCCATGCGGCCCGCCCGGTGACGGCGCTTCCCCAGGCATCCTGCGCCACGGTTCTGGTTTGCGCCTTCGATGCCTCGCGCCTTGGCCAGCAGATCCGCCATCTTCTTCCTGCTGGCGTGCGGCTTGCCAGCTTCGACGATCTTCGCCTGCCGGAATCCATGCTCAGCGTTCCCGGCACCTATCTGGATCCGCTCAACTTCGCCACCAACTTCGCCTTCCTGATGGAAGGCGGCGGCCATCACACGCGGATACAGCTGGTCAACTACTGGGGCACCTATGGCGCGGCGGATCCGGCGCTCTGGCTCTGCCTGTTCGATGCGGAAGGCCGCGTGCTCGCCCGCTGGACGGAACCCCTGCCGAAGCCCGGGGCCGTCTTCACCCTCGATTCCGCAGCCATCGCCGAACGGTTCGGCCTTGGCGCCTTTACCGGCTCGCTGTTTCTCCACGCGATCAGGATTGCCGGGCACGATGTGGTGAAATACGTGATCGACACGTACGGAACGCGCCCCGAGGGCCTGAACGGATCGCCGGCGGAGCCGTTCTTCCATCTGTCGGGAACCCATGATGCCAATGCCTGGCCGGCCGATCTCTATGCCGGTTTGCCGGCCCCGGCGCCCGGAGAATCGGTCCGGCTGCTGATCCAGAACAGCCATCCGGTCACCATTCCCGACGGGGCGGTGACCGCCGGCCTGATGGGATCCCCGGATCGGGCGCCGGTGCAGGGGCCGATTCCGCCGTTCGGCCTCTCGGCCGTCGACATGAACAGCCTGCTGCCGGATGCCGCCTGGCCCGACCAGATCGAGGTTCAGGCGGGGCGTTATTTCGTGCGCCCGCGCTATGCCATCACCGATTCCTCTGGCCGGATCCGTTTCGGCCACATGAATGTCGAGCGCACCGATCTTTCGCCCGATCCGCGGATTCCCGATCTCGAACCGCTGATCGGCAAGGGCTATATCCTGCCCTTGCCGCTGCTTCCGCTGGCCGATTTCGCGACCGAACTTCTGCCGACGCCGATGTCCACCGCCCAGGAGACGCTGCCTTTGGGCCTGGCCATTCATGATGCCTCGGGGCAGAGGGTTGTCTATCGATCCCTCGGCTGCCTGGCCCGGCGACAGAGCCTTGCGCTTGCCATCGACGCTCTTCTCGCCGAAGCGGGAGAGTCCCTGCCCGGCGGGTATGGCCATCTGGAACTGCTCTACGATTTTTCCGATGGCGGCAGCGCCGATGGCTGGCTGCATGCGCTGGTGCGGTTCTCGCGGCGGCAGGGGCGAGGGGAGGGAAACGGTCCGGTGCATGTCGCCGAAACCACCTTCGGCGCCCATATCTACAACATCCCGCTGACCTATCGCAGCGAACCGCAAAGCTACACCACGCGCCCGCCCGGTCTGACCACGCGTCTGGTGCTGCGTCTCGGGGGATCGGGCCTCAGGACCCTCTGTCACCTGATCTATCCCGCCTCGATGCCCTGGCATCCCCGATCGGCGACCCGGCTCACGGCGTTCGATGCCGGGGGCAGCGAGGTGGCCAGCAGGGATATCGCCATTCCCTGCGGCGGCAGCCTGTTCTGGACGGTAGAGACCCTGTTCGGCGCGGCCACCGCAGACCAGTGTGCGGGCGGCTATGTCATCATCCGCGACACCACCTGCCGCCTGTTCGGCTTCCACGGGCTGGAAGCCGCAAACGGCGCCTTCAGCCTCGATCACACCTTCGGATTCTGACGGATTCTGACGGATTCTCGCGGATTCTGACCCGTCGCGTCTGGCCCTGCTTTCACCTTTTTTTGATAACACGTGAATGATTTTCGGGAGGATGTGCGTTCTATCCTGTCTTGACTGTCGGAAGGCCCTGTCGGACGCCATGTAACAGGAAGGACCGAGAACGATGATCCCCGCCACACCAGCCCCGCAGTCGCAAACAAGCCCGCAAAATCGGGGGAGGCGCCGCCTTCTGATTGTCGACGACAACGTGGATATCTCTATGGTTATGCGCGACATCGCCCTCACGGCAGGATTCGACGTCAGCCTTGCGCATGATGGGCAGAGTTTCCGTGCCGCCTATGTACAGCTTGTGCCGTCCCATATCATTCTGGACCTGGCCCTCCCCGATTGTGACGGACTGGATCTGGCCCGTTTCCTCGGCACGGGAAGGTGCCGAAGCGCCATCATCGTTGCCAGTTCGCATGATGAAAGATTTCTCCGCCTGATTCCCCCTCTTCTCAAGGAGGTTTTCCGGCTCGACCTTCGCGGGGTTCTACATAAACCGTTCTCGGCTCGAGATCTTCTCGCCCTTCTGGAGCCGGGCGAAGCCCTTCCTGAAGGGCGGTGCGGATGATAGGTTGGAGG
>JBJHAU010000018.1:0-17340 GCA_050480665.1 Alphaproteobacteria bacterium
GTCTTCACCAGCGGGGCCACCGCCTCGATCAATCTCGTTGCCCAGAGCTGGGGCCGGGCGCAGCTGAAGGAAGGAGACGAAATCCTTCTGTGCCAGCTGGAGCATCATTCGAACATCGTCCCCTGGCAGCTTCTTGCCGAAGAGAAGGGGCTTAGGATCCGCGTGATCCCGATCGACGATCGGGGCAGCCCGGACATGGAGGTCTTCCATCGCCTGATCGGGCCGCGCACCCGGTTGCTGAGCGTTGCCCATGTCTCCAATGCGCTCGGCACGGTGCTTCCCGTGCGCGACATGGCGGCCGCGGCGCACGCCGTCGGCGCCGCCGTGCTGCTCGACGGAGCGCAGGCCATTCCTCATCTGCCGGTCGATGTGCAGGATCTCGACTGCGATTTCTATGCCTTTTCCGGACACAAGCTTTACGGCCCCACCGGAACCGGAATCCTTTATGGCAAGGCCGACAGGCTGGATTCCATGCCACCATGGCAGGGCGGCGGCGACATGATCCGTTCCGTCAGCTTTGAAGGCACCACTTATGCTCCCCCGCCCCTGCGCTTCGAGGCGGGAACCCCCAACATAGCCGGAATGATCGGCCTTGGCGCCGCCATCGACTGGTTTCGCGCTCTCGACCCGGCCGCTCTCGAAGCCCATGAAGCCGATCTTCTGGCCTATGGCACCCAACGCCTTTCCGAGGTGCCGGGCCTTCGCCTGATCGGGACCGCAGCGGACAAGGTTGCGGTTCTGTCCTTCGTGATGGAGGGGGTTCATCCTCACGATATCGGCACCATTCTCGACCAGGAGGGCGTCTGTGTCCGGGTCGGCCATCATTGTGCCCAGCCGGTGATGGATCGCTACGACATTCCGGCCACGGTGCGCGCCTCGTTCGGCCTCTACAACACGCGCGAGGATGTCGACAGGCTGATCGCGGCCCTCGGCACAGTACGGGAGTTCTTCGGCTGATGAGCGATCTGCGAACCCTGTACCAGGAGGTGATCCTCGACCACTCGCGGCATCCGAGAAATTTCGGCCGCTGCGAGCCCTCCAACCGCGAGGCTCACGGCCACAACCCGCTCTGCGGCGACCAGATCACGGTCTATGCCCAGATCGAGGACGGGATCGTGCGCGATATCAGCTTCGAGGGCCGTGGCTGCGCCATCTCGACGGCTTCCGCCTCGCTGATGACCGACATGATGAAGGGCCTGCCCGAAGCGGAAGCCCGGAAGCTGTTCGAAACCTTTCACGCGATGGTCACCGGTGAAATCGCCCCTGAAGAGATGGATTCCCTTGAAAAGCTCGCCGTTCTCGGCGGCGTCAGGGATTATCCGATGCGGGTGAAATGCGCGACCCTCGCCTGGCATACCCTGACCGCAGCCCTTGACCGCAAGGATGATCCGGTGGTGACGGAGTGAACCGCATGAACGACGATAATACCCTTTTCCCGACAGCAGCCGCCCCCGAATCCTCATGCCAGACCGGAGAGACGGATGAACCGACCCCCCTTGAGCAGGAGGTGATCGCCATGGTCTCGACGATCTTCGATCCGGAGATTCCGGTGAATATCTATGAGCTGGGGCTGATCTACGGGATCGAATGCAGCCCGGAAGGCGATGTCACGATCACCATGACCCTCACATCCCCCCATTGCCCGGTCGCCGAATCGATGCCCGGAGAGGTCACGGAGAAGGTCAGGGCCGTTCCCGGTGTGCGCGATGTGCAGCTCGATCTCGTCTGGGATCCCCCCTGGGGGCCGGATCGCATGTCGGAAGCCGCGCGACTTGAACTCGGCATGATCTGATCAGGAACCGCAGGCACCCTCCCTTGAACAAGCTGTTCTGATGAACGAGGTGTTCTCATGAATAACAAGGCAGCCACACTTGACCGTCCTCCGCCTGTAAGCCTGACAGAGGCGGCTGCCAGGCGGATGAAGGCCATTCTCGACGCCGCGACCGAACCCGCCGAGGGAATCCGGATCACCGTCAGCGATGGCGGCTGTTCGGGCAAGACCTACAAGATGGATTACGCACGCGGCGACAGCGGTTCCTGCGAGGTGATCGAACATCACGGCGTGCGGGTCTGGATCGACCCCGGAGCCATCCTCTATCTGATCGGGACGGAAATCGATTACGAGGAAAAGCTGCTTGAATCGGGATTCGTGTTCCGCAATCCCAACGAGACCGCACGCTGCGGCTGCGGCGAATCCTTCAGCATCTGATGAACCAGCATCTGATGAACCAGCATCTGATGAACCAGCATCTGATGAACCGGGCCGGAATCTGAACCCGGCCCGGCTCGCCCTGAAGGCGGCTGGCTTCCGCTTTCTCCGGTTTCAATGTCCTGTGGCTGCGCCAACCCCGGCGGCGCCTTGAACCGTGCCCGGATTGGTCTGTCGGCATGGCTTGAGGGCGGCCTCCAGAAGCACCTCCGGCGATGCTCCGGGTTTGGGGGCGTTTTCCGAAAGATGCCTGCGCCAGGCACGCGCGCCCGGCTCTCCCTGGAACAGGCCCAGCATGTGACGCGCCACATCCTGAAGCCGACCGCCTGCCTCGATCACCCTTCCGGCATAATCCGCCATGGTCGCAACGATCTTCGCGCGGTCCGGAACGGGGCATGTCAGGTCGGAAAAGACACGGCGATCAGCTTCGGCAAGGATCCACGGGGTCTGGTAGGCCGCGCGTCCGATCATCACGCCGTCCACATCACAGAGAGCCCTTTCCGCCGCCTCGAGAGAGAGGATCCCCCCGTTCAGAACGATCTCGAGATCGGGAGTCTCGGCCTTCAGGCGGATGACCCTTTCGGGATGCAGGGGGGGAATCGTCCGATTTTCCTTCGGGCTCAGCCCCTGAAGGAAGGCCTTGCGCGCATGGATGATGAAGCAGCGCACCCCGCTCTGCCGAACGATGGCGACAAACCGGACAAGATCCTCGTAGGAATCCCTGTCGTCGATGCCGATCCGGCATTTGACGGTGACGGGCAGCCCCGAATCCGCCATCGCCGAGAGACAGGCGGCGACCCGTTCCGGCTCGGCCATGAGGCAGGCCCCGAAACGGCCGGTCTGCACCCTGTCGGAGGGACAGCCGACATTGAGATTGACTTCGTCATACCCCCAGTCGCGGCCGATGATGGCCGCCTCGCGAAGTTCCCCGGGATCGCTGCCACCAAGCTGCAGGGCCAGGGGATGCTCGATGGGATCGAAATCGAGGAGCCGGGAACGATCGCCGTAAAGGATGGCCCGCGCCGTGACCATTTCGGTATAGAGGCAGGTGTGGCGAGTGATCTGACGCAGAAAAAAACGGGCGTGCCTGTCGGTCCACTCCATCATCGGCGCCACCGAGAGGCGATGATCGGGAGCCGTCGGCGCCGGGCGATCCCGTCCGGGGCCGTCCTGTCCGGGGCCGTCCTGTTCAGGCGGTGAGGGCGATTCCCTAGGCGACATCCAGCGGCGCCTGAAGCACCGTGCCCTCGACCATCACCCCCCGCAGCGCCCGGGCCACATCCTCCTGCAGCGGCCGTTCCCCGTTGGAAAGCCACAGGCGCAGCAGGTGACGACGGCGTTCCGGTTCGGGCCAGTCCTCGAAATCGGTGCGTGAATGAAGGATCACGTGATTCATCACGAAAGAGATGTCGCCGATCTCGAAATCGATATCGACGGAGACCTCGAGCGCCAGTTCCATGAACAGATCGATGGCCTCTTTCTGGGCTTCGGTCAGCTTGGGAACGCCGGGAAGGCGTTGTGCCTTCATCACCGGCGCGCTGGGCCCCCGGGTGGTCAGATAGCCACCTTCGAAGCTGAAGATCGGTTCTCGCACCCAGGGCATTTCTCCGGGCGGGATTTCGCCGTTCCGCTCACGATAGAAACGCCATGTCAGTTCCCGGACAAGATCGGGACGACGGCTCAGCATCTCGTTATAGACCGTGACCGAGCTGGCAATCCTGTGTTGCCCCCCGGCCTTGGCGGGATGCAGGCATCGCAGGGAGAGGATATCGGCGCGATCAGTGTGAAACTTCATGGCATCGCGGGTCATGTAGCCGCGCACGGTGCTGTAATCCCCACCGATATCCTTGACGTGACCCAGGACATGGCCGTGCCGGTTCTGGGACCGGGGCTCGCCCATGTGGCAGCCGATACCCCAGAAGGCCAGTGCAATCTGATGGCGGCTCAACCCTTCCACCGGCAGGCCGCGGATCAGGGCGAAACCACGCCCGTGCATCAGCTCGGCACGGATATCGCGAAGCGCCTCCGAAAAGCGCGGAAGGGAAAACCGGTCGGCCGTGACCTCGATCAACCCCAACCCTTGCGCTTCCACGGCGGCCACGGCATCCATCACCTCGGCGATCTCGGCCTCGGAAACCCGATAGATCCAGTCCTTCGATGCGCGAATCTCGTCGCCATGCCAGGCGGCGCTGTCGATCGCCGGCTGCATGGGCATCACGGGCACATGGTGGCGCGGGCTTGCTGTCCACGGGTTCGAGGTCATCTCGTTCATGTCTCCTCTTGCCTTGATCTGTCCTGCCTTGATCTGTCCTGCCTTGATCTGTCTTTTCACGGTTCCCGATCCCCGGGCCGCCACGCACAGATCTGGCCCGCCTGGCCCGCCTGGCCCGCCTGGCCCGATGACACGGGGGCTGGCCCGGCCAGCCCCCCAAGCCTTCCCCGCAGGCCGCGCAGGCCCCGGGCCATGGATCAGCGGATATCCAGACCGTAAAGGTCGATCACATTCCGACTGAGAACCCGTTCCTGCTTTTCACGGTCCAGATGCCCGATCTGGCGGGCAATGAAGGCGCGGGAATTGGGCCAGGTCATGTTCGGATGGGGATAGTCGCTCGACCACATGCAACGGTTCTCGCCCCAGTATTCCAGGGCATGGCCCCCGGCCTGGTCATCCATGAAGGTCAGCCACATGTGTTCGTTGAAGATCTCGCTCGGCAGCCTTTTGATCCTGAAGTCGGTGTTCGGATGACCGGGCTTCTGATTCCGCCGGAAATAGTAGTCCCATTGCTGAAGAATGAACGGCGCCCAGCCGATCTCGCCCTCGACGATCACCGCCTTCAGCTTCGGGTGACGCTCGAACACGCCGGACCAGACCATGTCGAAGGCGGTGGTGATGATCTCGGCGGTCTTGGTGTTGACCGATCCGCGTATCTTCTCCATCCCCGCGCGCTTGAAGCGGAAATAGTTGAACCCGGTGAGGATGTGGAAATGGATCGGCTGGCCCAGCTCGGCGCAGGCCGCCCAGAGCTTTTCGTAATGATCCGAGGTCAGCGGCAGATCCGGATGCGGCACTTGCCAGATCATGCCTCCAAGCAGACCCATGTCGGCGCAGCGATGCATTTCCTTGATCGCGTTGTCGATGTTGTAGGCAGGCAGGCAGGGCACGGCAAACAGCCTGTTCGGCGCATGCTTGCAGTAGTTCGCGATCCAGTCGTTGTAGACGCGAAAGGCGGCTTCCTGTTCGGTCTGTTCCTGGGAGAAGAGGCCAAGGGTGAATGTCGGATACAGAACCTCGGCGGCAAGCCCGTCGATGGCCATGTCCTTGACCCGAATGGCGGGATCTGTCCCGCCCTTGGGGCGGGTCTCCAGCATGATCTTCGGCCGCTCGATCTTTTCGCGGATCTCCTGGGGAAGCTCGTCGAACATGTCGGTCGGCTCATCCACATGCCCATCGCTCGAGACGATGAAATCGGGAACCTTTTCCCCTGCCTTCTTCATGTCATCAGTCGCGAACCGCGCCGACATGTCTTCCATGGTCATCGTCATGGGACATCTCCTGATTATCGTGAAACCTGTCCCGCCAGTATAGTCCCTCTCCCGGAAGGATCAAACCGCTATCGGGCGCCCGATGCGGTGCGGGCCGAGGGTCTGAGGGGGACAAACCCTCTTCGCAGGAGACGCCCGAGATCGTCCTGTATCCCCAAAAGGGCCGGCACGATGACCAGCACGAGAAGGGTTCCCACAAGAAGGCCGAAAACGATGGTGATCGCCATGGGAATCAGGAACTGGGCCTGGAAGGATCGTTCGAACAAAAGCGGCAGAAGCCCGCCGATGGTGGTCGCCGATGTCAGGATGACCGCGCGCAACCGCTCTCTGGCGCCATCGACAATGGCAGCAGAAAGCTGTTCTCCCGCCCGGATCTTCTCGTCAATCACCGTGACAAGAATGATCGAGCCGTTGACGATGATTCCGGCAAGGCCAAGCAGGGCGATCAGGCTGAGGATGGTCAGATCGAACCCCAGAAGCCAATGGCCGAACACGGCGCCGATCACGCCGAAGGGAATCACCGACATCACCACCAGCGGCCGGCTGAACGAACCGAACACCCAGGCCAGAACGATATAGATCATCGCGAGGCCGATGACACTGCCGGTGCGCATGTCGCCCAGCGCCTCGGCCTGTTCCTCGGCCTTGCCGGCGAATCGGTAGCTCACCCCGTACGCCCGGGCGATCTCGGCGATTCCATCGCGCTCCAGAGCCTCGATCACCCGGCTGGTGGATGTGACCCTTTCATCGATATCGCCGGTGATCGCCACCTGACGCAGCCCGTCTTCACGCTGAATCCGGGAAAATCCCCGCTCTGTTCTGCGGACGACGACCTCGCTGAGCGCCGCCATGGCGCCGCCGGGGCTTCTGAGATACAGGGTATCGAGGGTGGCGCCATCGGCCCGCGCGCGGGGAAACTGGACCCGAACAAGAACCTCTTCATCCTCGCGGGCGAATCTCTGGGCGATGATTCCCTGATAGGCGGCGCGGATCTGTGCCGCCACCTCTTCGGTGGTGAACCCCAGGGCCCGGCCGTGGGGGGTCAGCTCCAGGATCTCCTCGCGCTTGCCGAAGGGCAGATCATCTTCCAGATTGCGCACGCCGGGATAGCGTTGCAGAAGGCCGCGAAGCTCCAGCGCCGCCTCTTTCAATCTGTCCGGCGATGCTCCGGAAAGGCGGATATCGAGCTCGCGGCCGGGGGGGCCGCCGATGGGCGAGGCAATGTTCACGCTTTCGAGCCCTGCGCGGGGGCGCAGGCTGTCCTGCCAGGCGGCGATCATGTCCCTTGTGCGAATTTCCCGCCGGTCCGAGGGCTCCAGTTCCACCACCAGCCCGCCGATCATGTCGCCCCGGTCATAAGTGCCTTCACCGGTTCCGGTGGACATACCGATACGGGCGAAGCTCATCCGGATCACGCCTCCCCTGCCCCCGGTCAACAGGGCTTCGGCCTCTTCCGCAGCGCGGGCCAGTTCATCCACCATCTTCTCGGTTTCGCTGCGCGGCGTGCCGGCCACCATTTCGATATTGGCATAGATGATGTCGGATTCCGGGCTGGGAAAGAAATGGAAGGCCACCCGCCCACCCTGAAGCAGGCCGACGGCCAGGATCAGCAGGCCCACCGCACAGGACAGGGTCAGGTAGCGCCAGCGCAGCACAAGGGCAATGAACGGAGCGAACACGGTGTCGCGAAAACGCGCAAAGCCGGAATCGAAGGCCTTGCGGAAACGGGTCGGCTCTGGCGGCATGCGCGACAGGGCGCCGCGCAGATGAGCCGGAAGGATCAGGAAGACTTCGATCACCGAGGCGCAGATCATCGCGATCACGACCAGGGGAATTGCGGCGATGATGGTGCCGATGATGTCGCCCATCACCAGAATCGGCATGAAGGCGGCGATGGTGGTCAGGGCCGCACTCACCACGGGAGCGGCCATCCGGGTGGCCCCCGCTTCCGCCGCCGCAAGGGGGGGAAGCCCTGATCGGTAGCGCGTTTCCGTATGCTCGCCGACAACGATGGCCTCATCGACGATGATGCCGATGGCCATGATCATCCCGAACAGACTGATCATGTTGATGCTTTGTCCCGTCAGATACATGACGATCATCGAGGCCATCAGGGAAATCGGGATTCCTGCAGCCACCCAGACGGCGATACGGGCATTGAGAAAAAGGAACAGGACGGCAACCACCAGTGCGAGCCCCGAAAGCCCGTTGACGAGCAGCAGGTCGATCCGTTCGCGAATCATGTCTGACGAAACGGAATGCAGATCGATTCGCAGGGCTTCCGGAAGGGTCGGACGCAGCTCTTCCAGATAGGCATCGAGGATCGCGGCCTGTTCCAGGGCGTCGGCCGTCACCGCACGCTGCACGTTGATCTCGATCGCCCTGACACCCCGGAAGCGCCCTTGTGGATCATCGGTATTGAAGCCTTCCTGGATCGTCGCGACATCGGACAGGCGGATGGTATCGCCATCAGGCAGGGATCGCAGATCGATGCGGCCGAGCGAATCCGCATCCCGCAGAAGGCCGAGACTGCGGATCTGGCGCTCGTCTCCTCCCCGGATGTTGCCCGCGGGCACATCCCGCGACGTTGCCTGGATCCGTCTTGCAACCTCATCGAGGGTCATGTCGAGACGCATCAGGGTCTCGGGCGCGATCTCGACCAGAATCTCCTCGTCACGTGCCCCGAACAGATCCACCTTCTGAAGCCCCCTGTCGAGAAGATCATCGCGAATCCTCTTGGCAAGAGCCTTCAGGGTCGATTCCGGATAGGGCCCGCTGATCACCAGACGGGCCAGGGAATCGTAGCGGACAACGCGACGGACCACCGGGCGTTCCGCCTCTTCCGGCAGGGTGACGACCTGACCGATTCCGGTCTCGACATCGGAAAGGGCGGATTGCATGTCGGCGCCGGGCAGAAATTCCACCACCGTCAGCGCGCGCCCTTCCGTGGCCGTGGAACGAACCCTTTTCACGCCATCGAGAAAGCGTACCTCCGGCTCGATGGCCTGAATGATCGCGGAATCGATGTCTTCGGCGGTGGCGCCGGGCCAGTTGACCGAGACCGTCACGATATCGATGCCGAAATCGGGCAGGAACTGCACATTCATCCGGTTCATCGACACGAACCCGAGCAGAAGCACCAGGATCATGAACAGGTTGGCCGCGGTCTTGTGCCGGGCGAATAGTCGGATCAGTGCGGGCGTCTCCATCAGCGCAGATCCACCCTGAGCCCGCCGGCGATCTCGGGGAAACGGGTGACGACGATGGGCTCACCGGGAACAAAGGGCCCCCGCACCAGAGTGTCGGCCCCGACCCGCCCGGCTACGGTAACCCGCAGCGCCACCAGACGATCCTCGCGCACGACGAACACCTCGCGTCCGCCATGAAGCGCCGATTCGGGAATCCGGACGACGTTTTCGTGAAGACCCTCATCCACCGCCACCTCGACGAAGGCGCCCGGCCTGAGCGGCGTCTCCAGCCCCGGAGACTGAAGCCTTGCAAACAGGATCACCCCACCCCGGGCCGCCACGACCTCGCCTTGAAGCCGTTCGATGCGCGCCTCGAAGGTCAAGGTACTGTTGCCGGCACGCCAGAGGATACGCACCGGGCGATCCTGCCAGCCGCCGGTGGACAGAAGCCGTCCGAACTGGCTGTCCGACAGATGGAAGCGAACCTCCAGCCGGTTGGCGTCGATCACCCGCGCCACCCTGTCCGCCCGGCTGATCCGCTTGCCGAGTTCGATGGATACATCGGTCAGGAATCCGGCAAAGGGTGAGAGCAGCCTGGTCTGCTCAAGATCGCGGCGCGCCTGTTCCAGAAGGGCCTTTTCCCTTTCCAGCCCCGCTTCGAGCTGGCGCACCCGGCTCTCGGCCTGGGCGATCTCGCGCTGGCGAAGAACCAGACGCTGGCGCGCCTGCGACAGGGCGAAGCGGGCATCGTCAAGTGCCTTTTCCGAAGTCGCCCCGCGCTGTGCCAGATCCTCGCGGCGGGCGAGATCACGCACCAGAATCTCGACCTGCTGGCGATCCTGCGGCAACAGCCGGCCCAGAAGGGCAAGATCGGTCCGGATCTCTTCCAGCCGGGCTTCGGCTTCATCCCGACGCGCTTCGTGCTCGGTAACCCGGATACGGTATTCGAAGGGATCCAGCGCCACCAGCCAGTCTCCGGCCTCGACGAGTCCCCCTTCCACGAAATGCGGGGCCGTTTCGCTGACCACTCCTTCCACAAGCGGGCGCAGTTCCACCTGACGGCCGGCGATGATCTGTCCGAAGGCTGGCAACTCGGCCCGGATTGCCGCTGGTTCCGCCGGCACCGCCGCAACCGGCCAGCTGCGCTCCAGCGGCTGGCTGGGCTCGATATCGGGGCGAGTGGCCTTGAGCGCGGCAAAGCCGGCAAAGGCCAGGGCAAGAACCACCAGCGGCGCCAAAAGGCGCAGAAGGGTTGCGGTCGATTTTCCCTGTTCGCTCATCTGCCCGCGCTCCCTTCGCCCTGTGTGGAGCCGGCGATCATCGCCTCGACAGATCGGGGATCGGGCAGGATTTCTGGAAGCCCCAGGCCGCGCTGCACGACACCTGTCAGGGTGCGCACCAGAATCTCGATCTGGGGAGCATCGATATCGGCCCAGCCCATCCTTGCGGCCACCAGAGGACGGGAAATTCCGTAGATCATGCACTGGCCGATCACATGGGTCGCCTGAAGGCGCACCTCCACATCACGCTCATCGCCGCCCGTCACCGCCGCCACCAGAACACCAAGGGCATCATGCATCGGATGGATGCTTTCCCGCATCACCTCGGGAAAGCAGTCGGTGGGATGGGCAAACTCGCGCAGCATCAGCTGATGCTGCCAGCGCAGATGTTCCTTGGTCAGAAGCGCAACAAGCGCATAACGAACGAACTCCCCGGCCAGAATCGCCAGGGCGCGGGGATCCCCCGAGGCCTTTTCCACACCCTCCCGAAGCCGTCTGGCCATCGGCAGGACAAGGGGCCTCGTATCGGCAATGAGCCGGGCCATCACCGCCTGGTACAGACCCTTCTTGTGGCCGAAATGATAGCCGATGGCCGCCACATTCACATCGGCAGCCCTGGCGATGGCCCTGATCGAGACGGTCTCGAATCCATTGCGGGCAAACAGCCTACCGGCCTGCTCGACGATGCGGGCGCGGCTTTGCTCCCCGCCGGGGCGACCGGGCTGCTGCACGGCCCCGGCCGAAGTCGCAGTCGCAGTCGCGGCAGGGGAACGGGACTCGGGAACGGAAGGGGCCACGCGGAGCACCATGGATTAATAATCAAACGTTCGTTTAATAATAGAGGCAGAAGAAGCTCATGGCAATAGCTACGCAGGCCGTGACAGGACGGATCAGCGACGAAGGATGCGGGGGAACGAAAGGCCGGGGAACCTCAGGCAGGCGACAAGGTCAAGGAGACGGGCCCCATGAGGGGGCCGACAGGGCCGGATCACCCGCCATCGGGCACGCCGGGGCGCTCAGCCCCTGAGCGCCTCAAGCACCGCATCGGCCAGGGCAAGGGACGAGGTCAATCCCGGCGATTCGATCCCGAACAGGTTCACGAGCCCCGCGATACCATGGTCTGCGGGCCCCTGAAGCAGGAAATCCCGCGCGGGCTCGCCCGGGGCCTGGATCTTGGGGCGCACACCGGCGTAACCCGGCACAAGCCCGCCTTCCGGAAGCTCCGGCCAATAGCGGCGAATCGCCGCCTCGAAGACCAGAGCCCTGTCCGGATCGACACCATAATCGGGCGTCTTCACCCATTCGACATCGGGGCCGAACCGCGCCTGGCCCGCGAGGTCGAGGGTCAGATGGATGCCGAGCCCGGCGATGTCCGGGGCAGGATAGATGAGCCGGGAGAACGGGGCGGAACCGGTCAGAATGAAATAACTGCCCTTGGCATAGTAACTGCGGGGCACGTGACATGGATCGAACCCCTCCAGCGCCGCCGCGACAGAGGGCGCCGAAAGCCCGGCGGCATTGATCACGATCCGCGTCTTGATGGAGGAAGGGGACTCCCCCCCTGTCCGAAGCCGGAATCCATCGGGCAGGATCGTGCCGGAGAGAACCGGACTGTTGCGGGCCAGCATCATCCCGGAATCCTCGCCCTCGCCTTGCAGGGACAGCATCAGGCCGTGGCTGTCGACGATCCCGGTCGAGGGAGAGAGAAGCGCCGCGATACAGGACAGCGCCGGTTCCAGCCGGCGGGCCTGTGCCCCGTCGATCAGGGTCAGATCCTCCACACCATTGGCGTGGCCCTTTCGCTGAAGCCCCTCAAGCGCCTCGACCTCATCCGGGGTCGTCGCCACGATCAGCTTGCCGCAGCGCCTGTGGGCGATTCCGTGCGAGGCGCAATAGGCGTAGAGGCGGCGCCGGCCCTCGACGCAGAAGCGCGCCTTCAGGCTGCCCGCCGGATAGTAGAGTCCGGCATGAATGACTTCGGAGTTGCGCGAGGATATGCCGGTGCCGATCTCGGATTCGGCTTCGAGAACGATCACATCCCGACCATCACGCGCGAGGGCACGTGCGCAGGCGAGCCCCACAACCCCGGCACCGATCACCACGGCCTCGACGGATTCGGCTATCACGCCCTCCTGCTGCTGATCCCCTTCGGCGCAGGATATAAGACTGCCGCCGAAGCAGGGTCAACGACGAAGGGAGCCCCCTTCCCCGGCGCCTTGTCGCGGATCGTTTTCCGATCCTGTCCTTCAGAACCGGACCAGCCCCCTTTCAGGGCCCTGCACGGGCGGAGCATGGCGCTCGACCGGATGCCCCTGCAAGGGATGAGCCCACGCACGCCGCCCTGCGAATCGCACCGGGAACGGGATGATATTTGAACATATCAAGACATGAATGCGGATGAATTCCAATATTCATGTAAGACATCTGTAACATCTATACATGTTTTCAAAAAATTTCTGATGTCATGAAAATTTCACGGGACAATATAGGGTGTTTTTGCATATATCCGCCACAAGATATTCTGTGGAAATCGACAACGGAAACAGGAACCTTCCCGATGCCGCAAAAACGCCACTACAGAACCATCTTTCTCTCGGATATCCACCTGGGAACCCGTGGCTGCAAGGCGGAAAGCCTCCTCGCCTTTCTTGAACATCATCACTGCGAAGATCTCTATCTGATCGGCGACATCATTGACGGGTGGCGACTCCACCGCAGCTGGTACTGGCCGGAAACCCACAACCGGATCCTTCAGAAATTTCTGTCCATGGCAAGGGATGGCACCCGCGTCCATTTCATTCCCGGGAACCATGACGAGGTGGCCCGGGATTATGTGGGTCTGAGCATCGGCGAGGTGACCATCCGCGCCGAAGCAATCCATGAAACAGCCGATGGCCGGCGTTTCCTGATCATGCATGGCGACCAGTTCGATGGCGTTGTCAAATATGCCAGATGGCTGGCGATCCTTGGGGATGCCGCCTACACATTCGCCCTGTCCGCCAACAACTGGTTCAATCTTGTACGACGCAGGCTTGGATACCCTTACTGGTCGCTTTCGGCCTATCTGAAACGCAAGGTCAAGAACGCTCTCGAATATATCGACAATTTCGAAACGGCACTGACAACCGAAGCCAGACGTCGCGGACTTGACGGGATCGTCTGCGGTCACATTCATCATGCCCAGATTCGCGATATCGGCGGCATCCTCTACTGCAATGATGGCGACTGGGTAGAGAGTTGCACGGCCCTTGTCGAGGATCGGAGCGGACAATTCTCCATTCTCCGTTGGGCCGAGGAACACTCCGCCTACCCCGAACTGGCCCTGGCCTCCTGAACGCGCGAGGTTCTGCATGCGTCTGATCATCGTCAGCGATGCCTGGCACCCGCAGGTGAATGGTGTGGTGCGCACGCTTGAAAATGTGGTGGCCGAACTCCGAACCTCGGGACACAGCGTGGAGATCATCGGCCCGGATGGTTTCCCGACACTGCCCTGCCCGTCCTATCCGGAAATCCGCCTTACCCTGTTTCCGGAACAAAGACTCTCTCGCCTTGTGCACGAGTATGGGCCCTCTCATATCCACATCGCGACCGAAGGCCCTCTTGGCCTGGCCATGCGCCGTTACTGCCTGAAGCACGGCTGGAGATTCACCACCTCGCTGCATACCCGCTTTCCCGAATACGTGCAGGCACGAATCCGGCTGCCGCTGTCATGGGGCTATCGTTTCCTGACATGGTTCCACAATCAGGCCGATCGAACGATGGTGGCGACCGAGACCCTGTCCCGGGAATTGAGGGGTTGGGGTCTGAAAAGGCCCTGCCTGTGGAACCGGGGTGTCGATCTCGATCTTTTTCGCCCCCGCGACGATGCCCGGGACTCCCTGTTTCCCGGCCTTCCCCGGCCATTGATGATGACCGTGGGACGGGTCGCGCCGGAAAAGAACCTTCTGGCCTTTCTCGATCTCCGGCTGGCAGGCACCAAGATCATCGTTGGCGACGGCCCCCAGCTCGCCAGCCTGAGACAGCAATTCCCCGAGGCCGTCTTCACCGGCAACCTGCACGGGGAAGAACTGGCCCGCCATTACGCCGCCGCCGATGTGTTCGTCTTTCCCAGCCTGACGGATACCTTCGGGAATGTCATGCTTGAAGCCCTCGCAAGCGGCGTTCCTGTCGCCGCCTTCCCCGTGCCGGGTCCGATCGATGTCATCACCGATGAGGCCGTGGGATGCCTTCACCGGGAGCTGGATCGCGCGATCATCAAGGCTCTGAACCTTGATCGGACTGCCTGCCGAAGGTTCGCGGAAGGATTCTCATGGCAGACATGCGCAAGCCAGTTTCAGGACCATCTCGCCCCCATCGCTCAAGACCCGACCGCCCGGGATCAAGGCCGGGATCATGGCAGGCCCCAGGGGCTGGCCACCGCGATGGAGGGATGGATCGGCCGGAAGGCAGAGACAGAACGGAAAATCGCCTGAAACGTTCCATTCTGAAACGATGTCACGGGTCAGGGCTCACCCTGCGGTTCCCGCATGACATGGCCCCGGTGAGGGCATCAGAGGGCATGAGCGAGCCTGGCCGGTTCGGCCGGAACCGTTGTTCTGCGGCTTCAGGATACGGCTTCAGGCTGTCCAGAACGGTGCGGTCTTGTGAAACCGCCGCCACGCCGCCGGAAGCTGGTCGAGGGAATCAAGTCGACATCGGGCCGCGTAGCCACGCAGGAGGGCAAGGGCTTCACCCTGTTTCCCTTCACCGCCCGAGGGCGAAGCCGAGAGCCGTTCCAGCACCATGGCCGAATCCTGCAAGATCCCAAGAGCCGTCTGAACCCCCTGCATGCTTCGACGATAGGCCTTCACCCGCCGCGCCGGAAACAGGGGGGACAGGCCATCGCTGGCGTAACGCAGCGTCTTCATGGCAATCCGCAGCCGATGAAGGGCCTGTTCCTGTTCAGGATCCGGCCCCCCTTCCAGCGGCCAGCGAACCTTGCTGCCGACAAGGCCTGCCCGGCGCGCCTTCCGGCGCACGCTTTTGAGGCGCCGGGCAAGAATGGTCCTGGCAAAGGGACGGATTGCCCCTTCGGCCCTGGCCATGGCTTCGGGATCAAGAAGGGAACATCCTTCCCTGCCCTCGCACAGCGCCTCCAGCGTTTCGAGAAGACGGGCGAAACGTGCCGATCGAAGGCTGCGCAACGCTGCGCGGCGCGCGGTCGTGCGGAAGGAATCAACCTGGTCGATCAGGGCCGACAGCCCCGGGGATTCGGGGAACTGCCGCGACAGGGGCGCAAGGCTGGATACGGCAAGCACATCCCAGTCCCTGACCGGCCCCAGCCTCTGATGCAGCCATTTCAATTCGCCCCCCAGGGCTCTTGAGGCTACGGGATCGAGAATCGGGCGATAGACCCTCAGGGTCGTGCGCAGATGGCGGCCGGCAACGCGCAGACGATGGATTCCTTCCACGCTCCGCTCGAGGGAATCGCCGGCTACATCCATGATCGGCTCCCGCAGCCGGGCGTTGAGCAGGATCATGGTGGCACGAAAGGCCGAAGCAACACTGTCGCGCGCGCGTAACCCCGATGACGATGATCGGGCTTGCCCCGCCCCGCCCCTGTCCGAAGATGGCGGGGGGCTGTCAGTCCCTGTCGAGGATGGGTTCATCAGGCCTGAAACCCCCCCTGCGGTCGATGATCTCGATGGCCCAGAGATCGCTGTCGAAACGCGCCTGTCGCCCGATATGGGCATCCGCCTCATCTTCGGCGATCGGTTCCGGGCCGAGTGGGTGACGCCAACCGGTACGCCCCGTCTCGTCGCTCGCCTGGGACAGAAGCACCGCCCCGTCGCTGCCGACAATCTTGAGCAGCACAACCCCGCCATCGGGATCGCCCCGGCGGATCACCGTGAAGGGCAGGCCCAGCCGGTCGCAGCGGCGATGATACGCCGCGACCCAGACGGCGGTGGCCAGCCGCATTTCGGCGCTCATCGGGCCCTCACGGCGCTTCTGCCCGCATGGGCATGCCTCTTGGCAAGGCCGGAAGGCGGGCCTTATAGTGGCCACCGGAGATCAGAAGGAGGTCCGCATGATCAGGATGAAGGGGCTGACTCACTTCACCATTCCGGTCACCGACATCAAGAGGGCCAAGGCCTTTTATGTCGATCTGATCGGTTTCGAATTCGTTCGCGAAAACCGGCATATGGTGTTCTGCCGCTGCAACGACGATCATTTCGTCCTGACCCACTCGGAAAACCCGGTTGATCCCAATCCCGGGGACCAGCACGACATTCATACCGCCTTCTATGTCGATCCGGAAGAGTATGATCGCGCCAAAACCTATCTGAAGGACAAGGGTGTCCGGATCATCAAGGAGGAGGAACGCCACGGCGATGCCACCTTCACCGGACGCAGCCTGTATTTCCTGGATCCCGACCGCAACGTGATCGAACTGCTCGATTCCGACAAGTAGCGGGGGGCACCGGCTGCCCCCCTCTCCCGGCCGAACGAACGGGCAGCTAGCCGAGCGTATAGAGAGCCCTCGCGTTGGGGCCGAGGATCTTGTCCACGCTGGCGGCGGGCACCTTGCCGCCTTCGCGCAGCAGCCTCAGGGCCTCGATCTCGGCCGAGGTGTCGGTATGGCCGTAATCGGTGCCTACCACCAGCCTGTCATCGCCGACGCGGTCGATGATGTAGGGAATGTCATCGGTCACCTCCACCGTCACCCAGATGTTGTTGTCGCCCAGCGGGTCGGCGGCAAGCCTGCGCCCCTTGCGCTTCAGCCGCTTCTCGACATCGATCAGCACATAGGGCAGCCAACTCGCGGACGCTTCGATGAAGCCCCAGCGAAGGCCGGGGAAACGCCCGGGCAGATCAAACTCCAGCAAGCTGTGAAAGGTGGCGATCATCGCCAGCTTGAACTTGGCGAAATTGTGCGGATCGTGAAAGGCGTGGTTCTGGACCGAAGCATTGCCGGAATGGAAGGTCACCGCCAGATCAAGCTCCTGGCAGAGGGCGTAAAACGGATCGAAGAAACTTTCGCAGGGCTGGCGTTCACATTCGAAGGGCCGCACGAACACCGAAACCGCCCCATGAGCCTTGCAGAATTCAAGCTCCTCGCGCAGCAGGTGCGGTGATCCCA
>JBJHAU010000019.1:0-16136 GCA_050480665.1 Alphaproteobacteria bacterium
CAGCGAACGGGCATCGGGATCAAGCGTCGTTTCCCAGAGCTGTTCCGGATTCATCTCTCCAAGCCCCTTGTAGCGCTGGATCGCCAGACCCTTGCGGCCGAGTTCCATGATCGAGGCAAGCAGGCCTGTCGGCCCGGTGACGGGGATTTCCGTATCCTTGCGGCGCAGGGTGGAATGGCGTTCATACACGCGCTGCAAGGGGCCGGCCATGGCATCGAGACGGGCGGTTTCGATCATGGCGATCAGCTTCGGATCGATCTCCAGCCGCTCGGGAACACCGCGCAGGCTGCGTTCGACCAGGATTCCTCCCTCCGGGCTGCCATGGCCCTGCCAGCCTCGCTCAAGGGGGGGCGCCATCGCGTCGAGACGGCGGGCGATGTAGGCCGCTGCCGCCGCCATCTGATCCGGATCGGCGAAAAGCTCGCGCTTGAAGGCGCCGAGAATCGCCGCCTGTTCCACCAGGGCAAGCGAGCCCGTCCGGCGCGCCAGCGGGGCGAGAAGGTTCCGGGCGCGCCGGGCCTCTTCCAGGGTTTCCCGCAACTCCTCGGCGGCAAGCTGGCGTCCGTCATGCAGTTCGAGAACGGAATCCTCGATCCCGGTGGCGATCAGATAATCTTCCAGCGCCTTGTCATCCTTCAGATAGACCTCCGACGCGCCCCGCTTGGCGCGATAGAGCGGCGGCTGGGCGATGTAGAGGTGCCCCCGCTCGATGAGCGGCCGCATCTGGCGATAGAAGAAGGTCAGGAGCAGGGTGCGGATATGGGCGCCGTCCACATCGGCGTCGGTCATGATGATGATCTTGTGATAGCGGAGCTTGTCGACGGAAAAATCGTCGGAACCGATCCCGGTGCCCAGGGCGGTGATCAGGGTTCCGATCTCGGCCGAGGACAGCATCTTGTCGAACCGGGCGCGCTCGACATTGAGGATCTTTCCCCTCAGGGGAAGGATCGCCTGGTTGGCCCTGTTGCGGCCCTGCTTGGCCGATCCGCCGGCCGAATCACCCTCGACGATGAACAGTTCCGACAAGGCCGGATCGCGCTGCTGGCAATCGGCAAGCTTGCCGGGCAGGGACGAGATGTCGAGCGCCCCCTTGCGCCGTGTCAGTTCCCGGGCGCGCCGCGCCGCCTCCCGCGCCGCAGCGGCCTCGGCGCTCTTGGCAATGATCTTTTTCGCCTCTGCCGGATGTTCCTCGAACCACTGACCCAGCCTGTCCGCGACGATCGATTCGACGATCGGGCGCACCTCCGACGAGACCAGCTTGTCCTTGGTCTGCGACGAGAACTTGGGATCGGGCACCTTGACCGACAGGACGCAGCTCATGCCTTCACGGATGTCTTCGCCGGTGATCTGCACCTTGTCGCGCCGCCCGATGCCGGCGCTCGCCGCATAGGCGTTCACGGTCCGGGTCAGCGCCGCCCTGAAACCGGCGAGATGGGTTCCCCCGTCGCGCTGCGGGATGTTGTTGGTGAAGCACAGCATGGTTTCGTGATAGGCGTCGGTCCAGTGCATCGCCACTTCGACGGTAATGCCGTCGCGATCATCGGTGAAGGCGATGGGCGGCGCGTGCAGGGGGCTCTTGGAACGATCGATGTACTCCACATAGGCGCAGAGCCCGCCTTCATAGGCCATCTCGTGCACCACGGGTTCCTTTTCCCGGGCATCGGTCAGAACAATGGTGATCCCGGAGTTGAGGAAGGCGAGTTCGCGCAGCCTCGCACGCAGCACCCCGTGGTCGAAGACGGTCGAGGAGAACACCCTGTCGGAAGGGGTGAAGGTGACCTCGGTCCCCTTGCGGATCGTGCCATTTTCGAGCCTTGGTGCCGGGCCGGTTTCCGCAAGGGGAGCTTGCGGCTCGCCATCACGGAAGCGCATTTCCCAGGTCTTTCCGCCCCGCCAGATCCTGAGATCGAGACAGGAAGACAGGGCGTTGACCACCGAAACCCCGACCCCGTGAAGCCCGCCCGAAACCTTGTAGGAATTCTGGTCGAACTTTCCGCCCGCATGAAGCTGGGTCATGATCACCTGGGCGGCGGAGACCCCTTCCTCCTCGTGGATTTCGACGGGAATACCCCGGCCATTGTCGATCACCGTGACCGAGCCATCGAGGTTGAGCACCACCTCGATCCGGTCGCAATGCCCGGCCATGGCCTCGTCGATCGCGTTGTCGACCACCTCATAGACCATGTGATGCAGGCCGCTGCCATCATCGGTGTCGCCGATATACATGCCCGGCCGCTTGCGCACGGCATCGAGACCGCGCAGAACCTTGATCGAATCCGCGCCATAGCCCTCGGCGGCCTCCGGAGCGTCCGGGGAGAGGTTTTCGGGCATGGGATCGGAAGAGGGCGAGGCGTTCGGGGTTTCGGTCATGAAAACCTGTCTCTGTTGGCGGTGTTGGATCCGGCGGTGGGCCTCCGGAACCGGGGCAGGGGGGCGCGACGACGGATCGTCCCCGAGATTGCGATCTTCGCGGTCATTCCGATTCCGCCAGCACCCGGCAAAGGCCGGACTGAACCTCGATCCGGGCGGCATGCGCGCCCAGCGGCGCAAACAGGACCGGATCGGTCCCCGTCATGAAGGCCTGGATGCCGAGGGCGGCGATTTCCTCGTAAAGCCCTTCACGATGGCGGGAATCGAGATGGGCGGCGACCTCGTCGAGCAGCAGCAGGGGGGCAAACCCCTGCGCCTTCGCCTGAAGCCGGGCCGCCGCCAGGATGATGGAAAGAAGCAGGGTCTTCTGTTCACCCGTCGACATCTCGGCCGCGGCCAGCCGCCGGCCGGCATGCACGACCCGAAGATCGGAACGGTGCGGCCCGCAGGCGGCCCCTCCGGTTTCCGCATCGCGGCCACGCGACCGGTCCAGTTCACAGGCCAGACGATCCTCGGCATCCAGCGCAGGCCCTTCTTCCAGCCAGGATTCCACATCGCCCTCGACACCCAGAAGGGCGGCGGGAAAGGGGCCGACCCCCAGGGCGGCGGCCTGGCTCAGATCACGGGCGACCTGACGGCGGGCGGCGGCAATGGCGACGCCGTTTTCCGCCATGCCGCGCTCGAGCGCGGCCAGCCAGGCGGGATCGACCCCGGAAGAGCGCCCCGCACCGTTCCGGGACGGGCCGGAAGCGTCTCCGCGCAGCAGCCGGGCCCGTTCGCGCAGGGCGCGTTCATACGCGGCCAGCCTTTGCACATGGGCCGGATCGAGAACCGCGACCAGCCCGTCGAGAAACCGCCGCCGCGCCCCCGGCAGATCGAGGAACAGGCGATCCTGGGCCGGGGTCAGCCACAGCAGGGGAACCCGGGCGGCCAGCGCCGCCGGCCCGCTCTCGGGCCGCCCGTCGATCCGCACCATACGGCGCGATACCGACGAATCGAGATCGCGGCCGGTTCCCACATCGAAGGCCCCTTCAGGCCCCGTCAGCCGCGCTGCCACCGCCCAAGGACGGGGCGCCTCGGCCTCGGCGGCCGGGCGATGATCGATCTCCGCCAGACGGGCGCCACGAAGCCCGCGACCGGCACCCAGAAGCGAGATGGCCTCCAGAAGGTTGGTCTTGCCTGCGCCGTTGGGGCCGAAGAGGGCCACCGGACGGCCATCGAGATCGAGACGCAGCCTGGCATAGTTGCGAAAGGCGGTCAGCGTCACGCGCAACAGGGCAAGGCGGGCGGGTGCGCCCGTCTCGCGCCCGGCATCCGCCACCGGTTCAGGCAGGCGTGCGGCGCTCAGAATGGGTCCCTCCCAGGCTTTGCGGTCGGCTGCCGGTGCGGCTTCCTGCCCGCCCCTGGCCCGGATTTCGCCGCCACCGGCAGTCCGGGAATCGGTCTGACGGAGCCCGGCATGGGCTCAGACCCGCATCGGCATCAGCACATAGAGCGCATCGGCATCCTCGATATCCTCGACGATCGCGGCCGAGGCGGCATCCTTGAGGCGGAACCGCATGCGATCGCCGGAGATGCGCTCGGCGATGTCCAGCATGTAGCGGGCGTTGAAGCCGACATCCATGCTTTCTCCGGAAAACCGGGCTTCCACGGTTTCCTCGGCCCGCCCCTGATCGAGACTGGTGGCGGAAAGCGTCAGCGCACCTTCGCGAATGCCAAGCTTCACCGCACGGGATTTCTCGGTGGAGATGGTGGACACACGATCCACCGCCTCGGCGAAGGATCGCCGCTCGATGTCCATCGCCAGCGCGTTGCCCTCGGGGATCACCCGGGCATAATCGGGAAAGGTGCCATCGATCAGCTTGGAGCTGAGCACCGCATCATCGAAGGCGAACTGGATGCGCGATTCCGAAAGGCCGACGGCAACATCGCCCTCGGTCTCGTCGATCAGCTTGCGCCATTCCTGAACCGCCTTGCGCGGCACGATCACCCCGGGAATCCCGGCCGCCCCTTCGGGCAGCGGCACATCGAAACGGGCCAGGCGATGGCCATCGGTCGCCACCGCACGCAGCACGGGAACCCCGTCGCGTTCGGCGGCATGAAGATAGATTCCGTTGAGGTAGTAGCGCGTCTCCTCGGTGGACACGGCAAACCGCGTATGATCGATCAGGGCGCGGGCGCTGTCGGCGGAAAGCTGGAAGCTGTGAGGATGGGAATCGGTGCTGACCGCGGGAAAATCCGCCGCCGGAAGACAGGACAGATCGAAACGCGAACGGCCCGAGCGCAGGGCCAGCTGGCCGCTGGCCTCGGCAGCCTCCAGCCGGAGCTGGGCGCCATCGGGCAGCTTGCGGACGATATCGTAGAGCGTATGGGCCGGGGCCGTGATCGTGCCCTCGACCTCGACATCGGCGGCCACCTGCTCGGAAAGAGAAAGCTCGAGATCGGTTGCCGTCAGCCCGAGGCCCGAACCCGAAGCCCGGAGCAGGACATTGTTCAGGATGGGAATGGTGTTCCGGCGCTCGACCACGCTCTGGACATGGCCAAGGGCCCGGAGAAGTACCGCGCGTTCGATGGTGAATTGCATAACGACCGGTTCCGTCCTACCACGCCCCATCCGGGGCTTTCAGGGTGAAGCCCCGAAGGGCCGATGAACACTTGTAAAGAACGCTTGTAAAAAACGCTTGCGATGATCGCTCGTGAAGAACGCTTCTAAACGCCTGTAAACGCCTGACGCGCCACCGCCCGGGAGCGGCCATCACGCCACCTGTCGCCACCCGAACCCTGAACCGGGTGCCAGACCGGCCAGGGCCTCAGACGAACCCCGGACAGACCACAGGGAAACCCAGGGGGGCTCAGGGGGGCTCAGGGAGAAAGCCCCGCAAAGGGCGACGGGAAAGCCCCCGGAAAAGCGGCCCTGCCGTCTGTCACGGGCCGCGCAAAACTATAGCAGAGGTCTTTGAAATCCAGAAGGAAAAGGGGCGGGCTGCCGGGCCGGGCGGAAACCGCGCAGGGCGCAGGGATCGCCGGCAGCAGGGCATGGCAGCGGCAGGGGCCGGTTCAGCTTTCGAGCATCCTTCGCAGAAGATCGACATCTTCGGAGAAGGCCGGATCGGCCGCGCACAGCTCGTCCACCTTGCGCACCGCATGCATCACCGTGGTGTGATCGCGGCCACCGAATTTCCGGCCGATTTCGGGAAGCGAACGGCTGGTCAGCTGCTTGGCGAGATACATGGCGATCTGCCGGGGACGAGCGACGGCACGGGCACGCCGGGCGGAATGCATGTCGGCAACCCGGATGTTGAAATGTTCGGCCACCCGCTTCTGGATTTCCTCAATGGTGACCCGACGATCATTCGCCCGCAGAAGATCGTGCAGCACCTCCTGGGTCGTTTCCAGGGTGATGGGGCGGCCGACGAGGGTGGAATGCGCCACCACACGGTTGAGCCCGCCTTCGAGCTCGCGCACATTGGAGGTGATCTTGTGGGCAAGGAATTCAAGAACCTTGGGCGGCACCGCCGCGCCCAACTGTTCGGCCTTGGTGTCGAGGATCGACAGCCGCAATTCATAATCGGTCTGATGAATATCGGCCACCAGACCCCAGCCAAGGCGGGAGCGCAACCGCTCTTCCATGCCTTCGAGATCCGAAGGCGACTTGTCGGCGGAAATCACCACCTGCCGGTTCTGGTCCACCAGCGCGTTGAAGGTATGAAAGAACTCCTCCTGCGTGGTTTCCCGGCCGGAGATGAACTGGACATCATCGATCATCAGGACATCGACACTGCGGAACAGATCCTTGAAGGCCATGGTGTCCTGGAACCGCAGCGCGCGGATGAACTGATACATGAACTTTTCGGCCGAGAGGTAGATCACCCGGCGGCCCGGATCCTGCCGGCGGATATGCCAGGCAATGGCATGCATGAGATGGGTCTTGCCCAGCCCGACACCGCCATAGAGAAACAGGGGATTGAACGGCGCACTGTGGGCCTCGGCCACGCGCCGGGCCGCGGCATAGGCAAACTCGTTGGATTTGCCGACAACGAAATTCTCGAAGACGAAGCGTGGATCAAGCGGCGCGCTGACCGTCTCGAATCCCTCGCCATCCGCCACCGGCTTCGCAGCGGAAGCCGAACGCGACGCCATCCGTCCGCCCGGGGCCCTCGGGGCACTGGACGCGGACAGCGACGCCTGAGACGGGGCAGAGGCGGACGCCTGCGCCCAAGTCGGCCCGGCACCGTTCTGTGCCGAACCGTGAAGGGATACGGATGCGGCCTTGAGATCGCGCGGCGCGCCCGGGCCGGTCCCGGTGGCGGTCCCGGTGGCGGTGGTGGCGCGGCTGCCGTTGAGCGCCGCCGCCTGGCGCTGACGCTTGCGAACCGTCAGTTCCGTTCCGCCGTATTCCCCCATTTCCTCACGCAGAAGGGCCTCGATCCGCGCCAGATAATTGCGGCGGACCCAATCGCCCATGAAGCGGGTGGGCACGCTCAGAATCAGCCGGCCGCCCTCTTCGGGCTCGCAATCGATCGGGCCGAGCCAGCTCTTGAACACGGCATCGCCGTATTCCAGTCGCAGACGATGCTTCACCCGATCCCATGCGCCGAGACGCGCAGCCTGTGCTTCCGTCATCGGCCTAGTCCTGAATCCAGGGAAGGCCCTCGGCCTTCCAGCCTTCGCGCTGACCGCGATGATGGGCCTCATCCGGAGGGCCCTCGAAACCGCCGGTGACATTGTAGCAGGCCGAAAACCCGGCCTGGGTCAGGGCGATGGCGGCCGCCCTCGAGCGCGCCCCGGAACGGCACAGGCACAGGACCGGCGATTCCGGCCGGGCTCCGGCGGCACGCGCCTGCGCGACGAATTCGGGATTCATCTGCATCGTGGGAAAGACCTGCCAGGGCAGAAGCACGGGCTTGCGCCCGAGGGAGGAAAGATCGGGAATCCCGACAAAGGCCCATTCGGGCTGGGTCCGGCAGTCGATGAGAACCGCGTCCGGCGCCTCTTCGAGAATCGCCCAGGCCTCGCCCGGGGTCACATCGCCCAGATAGCCTTCGGCGGGGCGTCCCCGCCGGGGAGCGGTCCCTTCAGGGGATTTGTTCTCCGTCATCGCCGATCCCTCACCCGCTGATTCCAGCCTTCCACTGCCACTCTGCCCGCTGCCATTCTGCCCATGGCCAACTCTGCCCCTCTCTCGCCGCATCGCGCCGGAGCGCGCCCCGGAAGGCAGCCTTCCCCATGGGCGGGCAAGACAGACGTGGGCCAGACGGGCTCGAACAAGACACACGGACAAGACAAGCCCTGACAAGACAGACAGGGGAAAGCCAACGATCTCCCGGGATATCCCGGCCTTTCCCTCACGGGACGACAGGCAGAAAACCGCCCCCAAACCAACCGTCAGGCCAACTCTTGGGAGAATCCCTGGAAGGATCCCTAGGCCAACCGTTTTGAAACGTCTCGGTCCCCCGACCGAAGGGTGGCGACTCTAGCCCCCACGCCCGGCCGGTGCAACGGGATCGTTTCGGGAACATCGATTTTTCCCGTTCCCGGGTGATTCCCGCAACACCGGGACCGGGATCGACTCCCGGAAGAGTCCACAAAAAGAGTCCATGAGGGCACGCCACAGGCCGAGAGCCCCGCGCATGAACACACGCATGAAAAAGACGCCGCAGACGCGCAGCGAGCGGCCCGGAACGGCGGTGTGGAAGAGAAGGAAGAGAGAAAAAAAAGAAAAAGAGGTGTTGAAAGGGGTCTCAGGCCCCCGGCACGGTCATCGCCTTGATGCGGGCATTGAGCCGCGAAACCTTGCGTGAGGCGGTGTTGGCCTTCAGCACGCCCTTGGTGACCCCACGCATCAGTTCCGGCTGGGCCAGCCTGAAGGCGGCGCGAGCGGCCTCGACATCACCGGAGCCGATCGCCGTTTCCACCTTCTTCACGAAGCTGCGGATGCGGCTGCGCCGGTTGCGATTGACCAGGGTCTTGCGCTCGGTCTGGCGGATGCGCTTCTGGGCGGAGCGGATATTGGCCATGGGTTGACAACGTCCCTTGATCGGGCGGAACCGGGTGTCCTTGAGGGACAAAGCCCACAGGAAAGCCGGACCGCAAAGATGAAAGGCCGACCCGAGGCCGGCACAAGGGCGGTGTTATAGTCGCCCCCCCCGCCAGCGTCAAGCCCGCCGTGCATCGCAACCGGGCTCTGGCCACGGCGTTCTGGTCTAAAGTGTTCTGGTCTGAAGCGTCCTGGTCTGAAGCGTCCCGATCCTATCCCGGTTCAACGTCCCGGCGCCAGGGTGAATCCCACACTCAACCCGTCGCGGGCGCGTGCGATGTCCAAAGCGAGGGTCTCGCCGTCGCGGCGGTAGCGATCAGGGCCGATCCTTTCCCAGCCAAGGGCCCCCAGGGTTTCCCGGTAGAAGGCACGCACCGATTCGGCCTCGACCCCCGTATTCGGCAGGGCCACGGCCTCGGTCTTCACCAGCCGCCCGCTCGGGGTCTCGAAATCGAGGCCGGCGCCGGCCACCTCCTGCAGGCCCGGCATCAGCGGAACATCATGAAGAACGGAAAGAAAATGCCCCTCCGCCCCGTTGGACGATGGCCCCGGCGGCCTGTCCTCGGCGGTGAGAGGCTGAGAGAACCCTGGCGCAACGAAGGCAGGAACGAAAACAAGGGAAAGACCGAAGGCAAGGGCTAAGGCAAGGGCTGCCGGCGAAAACGCCGCAACGAAACGTGGCCGTGCATGGCGCACAGCCAACCTGGTAAGGGCGGCACGGGCAGCAAGGGGGGAAGCGTCGGTCATCGCGGCAAGTCTAGCACGATCATCGCTGAAGAACCGGGCAATAATAACTGGCCCGACCGCCCTGACGGATCATCCGCACCCCGCCCCCGGGCGGAGGGTTGCAGCGGCATTCTGGACAGGGCAGGCCGGCCCGGCCATAGACCGCGAAACCGTGCTGGAAATAGCCCATCGTGCCATCGGGCCCCATGTGGTCGCGCAAGGTGGATCCGCCGGCGGCGATGGCTTCGGCCAGCACCGCGCGGATAGCACGCCAAAGCCGTTCCGCACGCATGCCGCGAATGCTTTCCGCGCGCCGCCTGGGCGACAGCCGCGCCCGCCACAGCGCCTCGGCCACATAGATGTTGCCGAGACCGGCGATCACCCGCTGATCGAGCAGGACCGCCTTGATCGGCCCCGACCGGCCCCGCAATCGTTCGGCAAGACAGGCCGCGGTAAAACCGTCATCCAGCGGTTCCGGGCCAAGGCCTGCGAGGAGGGGATGGTGGTCCGGGGCCTCGTCGGGCACCAGCAGCATCATGCCGAAACGGCGGGCATCGTTGAACACCACCCGGGCCCCGGAATCGAGGGCGATCTCCACATGATCATGAGGCATGGGCTGGCGGTTGCTGCCGGGATCGAACACCCGCATCCGCCCCGACATGCCAAGATGAACCAGAAGCCTGTGGTCGGCCTCGACGAAGCGGATCAGGAGATATTTGGCGCGGCGTTCCACCGCCTGAATCCTGCGGCCTTCGAGCCAGCGGCCGAGCCCTTCGGGAAAGGGAAGCCGGAGACCCGACCGCCGCAGCACGGCCCGGGTGATCCGCCGTCCGGTCATCACACGGGACAGACCAAGGCGGACGGTTTCGACTTCGGGCAGTTCGGGCATGGGGCGAGCGTAGCGCAATTCTCCGCCCTGGGCTATGGTGGCGAACATGGAACCCCCGCCCGCTATCCGGACCAAGACTCTGCCGCCGCACGTTCCCTTCGGCGCCCGCGACATCGCCGCCGCCGAAAAGGCCGGCCGGGTTCGCGCCGTCTTCGACAGCGTCGCCGACCGCTACGACCTGATGAACGATCTGATGAGCCTTGGCACGCATCGCCTGTGGAAGGCGGCCGCCCTGGACTGGCTGATGGCGCGGCCGGGGATGCGGATTCTCGATGTTGCGGGCGGCACCGGCGATCTGGCGATGGGTCTGGCCCGGAGGCTGGCGGTACCGACCGCCCCGGCCGAGGCCCAGCCGATGATCACCCTGTGCGACATCAACACCACCATGCTGGCCCGGGGCCAGGACCGCATCGCCCGCGCCGGTCTTGACCGGACCATCGGGCTTCTCGCCGCCGATGCCGAGGCGCTTCCTCTGGCCGATGGCGCGATCCACCGCTACATCATCGGCTTCGGCCTTCGCAATGTGACCCGGCCCGAGGCGGCCCTTGCGGAAGCCTTCCGGGTGCTGGCGCCGGGCGGACGTTTTCTCTGTCTCGAATTTTCCCGCCCGGTCTGGCCCCTGCTGGGCCCCGTCTATGCCCGCTATTCCGACACCATCCTGCCCCGGCTCGGGGCACGGATCGCCGGAGACGAGGCGGCCTATCGCTACCTGGTCGAGAGCATCCGCCGGTTTCCCGCCCAGGACAGGCTGGCCGCCATGATGGAAGAGGCGGGATTCGCGAGAGTTTCGGTGCGCAACCTTTCCGGCGGCATCGCCGCCATGCATGCCGGCTGGCGCCTTTAGCCGCCCATGACAAGCGGAGCGCGCAATCTCTTTCGTCTGGGCCGTGTGCTGCTCATCCTGGCCCGCCACCGGGCGCTGTTCCCGCTGAAGGCGCTGGGGTTCGGCCCCCTGGCCCGCCTGCTGGAAGCCCTTGGCGGGCTGGCGGGCCGCCGTCCGGTGCCGCGCGATGCCCCGGAAGGCGAAAGGCTGGCCACCGCGCTCACCGCCCTTGGCCCGAGCTTCATCAAGCTTGGCCAGACTCTCGCCACCCGCCCCGATCTGATCGGCGAGGATCTCGCCGATTCCCTTTCCGCCCTTCAGGATCGGTTGACACCCTTTGCCGCCGACGAGGCCCGGGCCACGATCGAACATGTGCTGGGCAGCCCGATCGACCGCCTGTTCACCCACTTCGAGGACACCCCGGTTGCCGCCGCCTCCATCGCCCAGGTACATTTCGCCGTCACCACCGAGGGCGAGGACGTGGCGGTCAAGGTGCTCCGGCCCGGGATCGAGACGGCCTTCGCCCGCGATCTCTCGCTGATGCACTGGCTGGCCGGGCTTGTTCTTCGCCTCAATCCCAGGCTGGCCCGCCTGAAGCCGCGCGAGACCGTCGCCACCTTCGCTCATGTGGTGGCCCTGGAAATGGATCTGCGGATGGAAGCGGCCGCCGCTTCGGAAATCCGTGAGAACTTTACCGGCGATCCGCGCTTTCAGGTTCCCGCCATCGACTGGCAGAGAACCGGCCAGAGGGTGCTGACCCTGTCCCGGGTATCCGGAATCCCCATCGACGAGCGCGAGCGGATCCTTGCCGCCGGACTTGATCCCGACCTTGTTCTCAAGAATGCCGCCGATGCCCTGTTTCTTCAGGTCTTCCGCGATGGCCTGTTCCACGCCGACCTGCATCCCGGAAATCTGTTCGTTGCCCCGGACGGTGCCTTGCAGGCGGTCGATTTCGGCATCGTCGGCCGGATCGATCCCCCCACCCGGCGCTATCTGGGAAACATGCTTCTCGGCTTTCTCGAAGGCGATTACGGACGGGTGGCCGATGTGCATTTCGAGGCCGGCTATATCCCCGCCGACCAGCCGCGCGACGAATTCATGCAGGCCTGCCGCGCCATCGGCGAGCCGATCCTCGGCCGGCCCCTTTCCGAGATCTCGCTCGCAAGGCTTCTCGGCCAGCTGTTCGCCGTGACCGAGACCTTTCAGATGGAAACCCAGCCCCAGCTGCTTCTGCTCCAGAAAACGATGATGGTGGCCGAAGGGATCGGTCGGCGCCTCAACCCCGACATCAACATGTGGGAACTGGCCCGACCCCTGATCGAGGACTGGATCCGGGACAGCCTGACACCCGAAACCCTTGTCCTGGAACGGCTGCGGGAAACCGGCAAGACCCTGGGCCGCCTGCCCCGCCTGCTGGCAAGGCTGGAAGAAGCCGCCGAAACCTTCGCCGCCGCCCCCAAGGCGGGCGCTGCGGGCGGGGCGGCCGAGGCCTGGCGTCGCGTGTCCTCGGCGCTCTGGGCCATTGCCGGGCTTCTTGCCGCGCTGCTCGTCTTTCTGCTCTTTACCTACGGATAATGCCGGGCTTTGCTGTTGCAAGCCTGTCTGTGTTTCTTTATCAATCACACGATATATTCGTAAAATAATGATGTCCTTGTAGAACAGAGGTTGCCCCCGTGCCTGCCCCGCCGCGAATCCTGCTGATCGTTTCCGGCGGCATCGCCGCCTACAAGAGTCTTGATCTGGTGCGTGGGCTTGCCGAGCGCGGCATCGCCACACGCACCATCCTGACCCGGGCCGCCCAGGCCTTCGTGACCCCGCTCGCCTTCGCCGCGCTTACCGCCGACAAGGTCTACAGCGATCTGTTCTCCCTGACCGATGAAAGCGAGATGGGCCATATCCGCCTGTCGCGCGAGGCCGATCTGGTGGTCGTGGCCCCGGCCACTGCCCATATCCTTGCCCGGATGGCGGCAGGCATGGCCGATGATCTGGCCACCACCGCCCTGCTGGCCACCGACAAGCCGGTGCTGGTGGCCCCGGCCATGAACGTTCGCATGTGGGAACATCCGGCGACCCGGGACAACATGGCCCGGCTGCGCGCCCGCGGGGTGGCCGTCATCGGCCCGGAAGCAGGCAGCCTGGCCTGCGGCGAGGAAGGGGAAGGCCGTCTGGCCGAAACCCGGACGATCCTCGACGCCATCGAACAGGCCCTTGCCTTCGGGGATGGAACGGTTCCCTTCCGCCCCCTTGCCGGCCGCAGGGCGATCGTCACCTCCGGCCCGACCTTCGAGCCGATCGACCCGGTGCGCTTCATCGGCAACCGTTCCTCCGGCAAGCAGGGCCACGCCATCGCCGCCACCCTCGCCGCCCTGGGGGCGGAAACGATTCTGGTCTCGGGCCCGGTGGCCGAACCGGATCCCCCGGCGGTCTCGGTCCGCAAGGTGGAAACCGCAAGGGAGATGGAAGAGGCCGTGGCCGCCGCGCTTCCCGCAGATATCGTGGTGATGGCCGCCGCCGTGGCCGACTGGCGGGTGGCGCATCCGGCCAGCGCCAAGATCAAGAAGGGAACCCAGGCGGCGCCGCGAATCGAGCTTGTGGAAAATCCCGATCTTCTCTCCGGCCTCGGCCGGAAAACGACCGGAAGGCCGACGCTTGTGATCGGCTTCGCCGCCGAGACCGAATCGGTGCTTGAACGCGGCAAGGCCAAGCGCGCCGCCAAGGGGTGCGACTGGATGGTCGCCAATGATGTCTCGTCTCTTGCCGGGGTTTTCGGGGCCGATGACAACACCGTTCACCTGATCCGCCCCGAGAGCGTGGAAAGCTGGCCGCGCCTTCCCAAGACCGAGGTGGCGCGCCGGCTGGGCGAGGCGATCTCGGCACATTTCGCGTCCCTGCCCGGCCCGGAAACCCCCCCTTCCGGCCAGGATGGCCAAGACGGACAGGGTAGACAGGACAGACAGGATCGACAGGGCGCGGAGCCTGCCTCGTGAGCCTTCTTCCGGTTCCCGTTCTTCGGCTTGCCCATGCCGCAGACCTGCCCCTGCCGGCCTATGCCACGCCGGGCAGCGCCGGGATCGATTTGCCTGCCGCCGTGGAAGGGCCCGTGATCCTCGCTCCCGGTGAAAGGATGGCGGTGCCCACGGGGCTTTGCCTCGCCCTTCCCCATGGCTACGAGGCCCAGCTTCGCCCCCGTTCCGGGCTGGCCCTGCACCACGGGATCGGCCTTCTGAATGCCCCGGGAACCATCGATTCCGATTATCGGGGAGAGATCATGGCGATTCTTGTCCATCACGGCACGGTGCCGTTCACGATCGAACGCGGGATGCGAATCGCTCAGATGGTGATCGCCCCCGTGACCCGCATCGCCTTGCGCGAAACCTCCGCGCTGGACAGCACCCCCCGCGGGGCGGGCGGTTTCGGTTCGACCGGGGGGCATTCCTCCATCGTGAAAAAGGAAAAGGAGTCGTAGGCATGTTGCGCCTGCCGAAAAAGCTTCTCTACGCGATCGAGGCGGTTCTCGACATCGCCTATCATGCCGGCAGCCAGCCGGTGCAGAGCCGGGATATCACCTCGCGGCAGGGAATCCCGCGCCGCTATCTGGAACAGGTGCTTCAGCACCTTGTGCGTGAGGGAATCCTGAGCGGGATCCGCGGTCCGAAGGGCGGCTATCTTCTGGCCCGTGAACGTCGGCGGATCAGCATTGGCGACATCGCAAGGGTGGTGCACGGGCTTGAGACCGAAGACGACGACAGGCCGACCTCGGAGCTTGGCCAGAAGGTGGTCTGGCCGGTCTGGCAGGCGCTTCACGACGAGGCCATGGCCCGGCTGGATGCCACCACCATCGAGGATCTGTGCCTCAAGGCCAATGAATCCGGGATTGCCAGCGAGGCCGCCGACCGGCTCGACTTCGTGATCTGAACGCAAGCCGCGCAAGGGGCCGGACAGGAATGAGGGCCAGACAGGAAAGAGGGCAGGACAGCGCATGAACACACCCGCACAACGCCGGGGCGATCATCGTCCTGAAACCGGGACCATCAACGGCCCTGCCCACGGGCGGCTTTATGGAAGCATCCTCGAAACCGTCGGCAACACCCCGCTCGTCCGGCTTCCCCGCATGTCCCTGGAGGAAGGCTGCCGGGCCGAGCTCTGTGCCAAGCTGGAATTCTTCAACCCCCTGTCCTCGGTCAAGGATCGGATCGGCCTTGCCATGATCGAGGCCGCCGAAGCCGAGGGCGCGCTCGGCCCCGGCAAGGTGGTGATCGAGCCGACCTCGGGCAACACCGGGATTGCCCTCGCCTTTGTCTGCGCTGCCAAGGGCTACCGGCTGATCCTGTGCATGCCCGAAAGCATGTCGCTGGAGCGGCGAAAGATGCTCATGCTGCTCGGCGCAGAGATCGAGCTGACCCCGGCGCGAGAGGGCATGGGCGGGGCGATCCGCAGGGCCGAAACCCTGCGCAAGACCATGCCCGGCGCGGTCATCCTTCAGCAGTTCTCCAACCCCGCCAATCCGCAAAGCCACCGCACCGGCACCGCCGAGGAAATCTGGCGCGATACGGAAGGCCGCCTGGATGCGGTGGTCTGCGGCGTCGGTACCGGCGGCACGCTGACCGGAATCGGCCAGGCCCTGAAGGCACGCAAACCCGACCTGCGCATGGTGGCGGTAGAACCCGAGGACAGCCCCGTCCTGTCCGGAGGCCTTCCCGGCCCGCACAAGATCCAGGGGATCGGGGCGGGATTCGTGCCCGACAACCTCGACACCGGGCTGATCGACGAGGTTCTCAGGATCGGCCATGAAACCGCCTTCGCCACCGCCCGCAAGATGGCGCGGCTCGAAGGCATTCCCGTCGGGATTTCCTCGGGGGCGGCCATGGCCGCAGCGATCGAGATCGGGGCGCGGCCCGACTTTGACGGCGCACGAATCGTGGTGATCATTCCCTCCTTCGCCGAACGCTACCTGTCCACCCCTCTGTTCGATACCCTGTAACGATCCCCGCGCCGTCTTCCGCCCCGTTTGCTGTCCCGCTCCCCGCGAGGGGCTGACACCACCCCAAGAGGCCGCCATGGAGTTCACTGAAAGCCAGATCGAGCGGTATTCCCGCCACATCCTGCTGCCGGAGATCGGCGCCATCGGCCAGCAACGGCTGATGGACGCCAGCGTGCTTGTGGTGGGCGCGGGCGGTCTTGGTGCGCCGGTGCTGCTCTACCTTGCCGCCGCCGGGGTCGGGCGGATCGGCATCGTCGATGACGATCGGGTGGAACTTTCCAACCTTCAGCGCCAGGTGATCCACACGACG
>JBJHAU010000020.1:0-15655 GCA_050480665.1 Alphaproteobacteria bacterium
TGTCCGTCTCAATCTCCGCAAGCACATCCCCGGAGCGAACCGAATCCCCCTCGCCCTTCAGCCAGGTGGAAAGCTTCCCCTCCGTCATCGTCGGAGAAAGCGCAGGCATCCGTATCACAATGGCCATGATCAGGCCTCCGCCCGGGTACGGCTGGCGGCAGAATCATCGGCCAGCACATCAGTATAAAGCTCGCGCGGATCGGGTTCCGGCTCGGACAGGGCAAAATCGGCCGCATCCTTGACAATCGCCTTGATCCGCTGATCGATCGCCTTGAGCGCCTCGCCATCGGCAAGCCCCTGGCGGAGCAGATGGTTCGAAAGCGCATCCAGGGGGTCACGCTCGTCGCGAACCTTCTGAACCTCGCTTCGGGTGCGATAACGGGCCGGATCCGACATGGAGTGCCCCCGATAACGATAGGTTTCCATCTGAAGGATCACCGGCCCCTTTCCGGCCCGGGCATGGGCTATGGCTCTCTGCCCGGCTTCCATCACGGCCAGAACATCCATGCCATCGACCTTTTCACCGGGAATGCCATAAGGCTCGCCCCGGCGGAAGAAATCCGGAGAGGCCGAAGCCCTCTCGACCGATGTGCCCATGCCGTACTGATTGTTCTCGACGATGAAGATCACCGGAAGCTTCCACAGGGCCGCCATGTTGAAGGATTCCAGAACCTGCCCCTGGTTGGCGGCGCCATCCCCGTAATAGGTCAGGGAAACCCCCTTCTGCCCGCGATAGCGATGCATGAAGGCAAGCCCCGCCCCGAGCGGCACGCTGGCCCCGACAATGCCATGGCCCCCATAGAACCCGCGAGCCGGATCGAACATGTGCATCGATCCCCCCTTGCCCTTGGAGCATCCACCGCGCCGTCCGGTCAGTTCTGCCATGATGGCCTTGGGATCCGCATCGCAGGCCAGCATGTGGCCATGATCGCGATAGGTGGTGATCACCGTGTCATGTGGCTCGAGATTCGCCTGCATGCCGACGGCCACGGCCTCCTGGCCGATGTAGAGATGACAGAACCCGGCAATCTCGCCCTGGCCATAAAGCTGGCCGGCCCGCTCCTCGAAGCGGCGGATCAGAAGCATCTTCTCATACAGGGAAAGCAACTGATCTGAAGCCAGCGCGGCTTTCTGCCGGCCGGGCTTGCCGGGGCTGGCCGCGGCACGGCTGCGGGATTTCACGGGCTTCGTGTCTGTGGCAGAGGCGGGCCTTGTTGCAGATTTGGCCACGGATCGGGCCACAGATCTGGGAGAAGATTGTGCTGCAGGGGCTTTTGTCGATTTTTCAGCAGATTTTGCACCGGCCCGCCCTGCGCCGGCCGCTGCCGATCTGCCCTTGCCCCCGGACGCCTTGGCACGGGGAGACGAAACGCGGCGTGGTTGTCTTGCCATCTGTTGCTCGATCCCTGACTGTTGCTCGATCCCTGACTGTTCCTTGACCCTTGATACCCGCCCGAGTTGAAAGTCCTCTGGCGGACCACGGGCATCGGGCTCGTTCTCTCGTGCCGCCCGCCCTCGCGGGGCCCGACCCGGGCGATCTGCACGCAAGTTTCCTCTTCAAACCCGGTTCAAACACGACTTCGCTGGCGGAAGGGTCTCGGTTCGCGAGAGACCATCATGACCTTGTCATCCGCCCGGTATCGAAGGGATGCTAGCGCCTTCCCGTCACCGCGAAAAGAAAAATAAAGATGAGAATTCAAAGGGATAACAGAACGCGAGGGCGACAAAGATCCAAGTCCTTCACTGCGGGTGACTTTCTTTCCCGCAGCCGAAAAACGACGAAAGAATTTTAGCCAGGAACCCTGAATCCGGAAAGAAAGTCACGCCGAACCGGGGACGATTTTTCAAAAAACACGAACGCCCGGAAAGGCGGGATGCCCAGGCAACGGCATGAACAGGGGGATAGATGCCTGCAACCACCGGCACGCCATCCGATCCATCCTGTTCCACCAGAGGGCCTGAAAATCATCGACCGCACCCTGCCCGGTTGATCCAGAGGGACGTCACGCGAAAAGGGCGCCACTCGACAAGGAGGTGGCGCGAAAAGCCGGGCGCCCGCCGAGTGGGCCCGGGATACAGGGGCTAGTAACGCAGGGAAATGTGGATTCTGGAGGATTCGGGGAACAGTTCCGCGGGCCTTCCATCCGCAACCCTTCGAGAGGAATCCGATTGCGCCCCATCGGATGGAGCCCCAGAGCGTGGACGATCCATGCCTCGGGCAAGGAAGGATGATCCTCTCTCTCTCTCGATCATCGGTCGGGCGGGGATCGGAGCCGACGAGGAGCCGGGACCGGCCCGGAGAGGTTCGAGAACCACCACGATGTCGTCGGGATGGAGATACCCCAGAACCGAGCGCACCTGCTCATCGAGAAGGTCGGGATCCAGCCCGTTGGGCGCCATCAGCCCCACCCGGTGTTCGAGTTCGCGCCGCATCGCCACCACCGCCTGATGTTCGAGAGAGAGTGCCTCCACCTGGGCACTCAACCCGTACCAGGCAATCAGGCCTCGATCCCCCTGAACCGTGTGCCAGACGAAATAGGCGAACAGGGTCAGGCCGATCACCGGACCAAGCAGTTCCCAACGGCGGGCATGAAGGCGTTGTCGCAAATTCATGCGAGCAAGGAATCACAGCCGATTCCTGCTCGTCAACAAAAAAAGCAAGAGAATCTGGAATCTAGGGGCTTCGGCTGAAAAAAGGAATCAAGGTATTCCCGCCCCCGCCCCCCTCAGGAGCCCGTGACGGCCAGAGCCTTCGGGCCCGCATATCGGCCATGCGGATCAAGCTCTTCCTCGATCCGCAAGAGCTGATTGTATTTGGCAAGACGATCCGAACGGGACAGGGAGCCTGTCTTGATCTGGCCGCAGCCGGTGGCCACGGCAAGGTCGGCGATGGTCGAATCCTCGGTTTCACCGGAGCGGTGGGACATGACGGCGCGATACCCGGCCTTGTGCGCCATCTCGACCGCTTCCAGGGTCTCGCTGAGGGTGCCGATCTGGTTGACCTTGACAAGGATCGCATTGGCCACGCCACGATCGATGCCATCGGCAAGCCTTTGCGGATTGGTCACGAACAGATCGTCGCCCACCAGCTGGACACGGGAACCGAGGCGTTCGGTCAGAAGCCGCCAACCGGCCCAGTCATCCTCGGCCATGCCATCCTCGATGGACACGATGGGGAAACGGCCCACCAGATCCTCCAGATAGGCGACCATGCCTTCCGCGTTCAGGGTCTTGCCTTCTCCTTCCAGATGATAGGAGCCATGGCGGCAGAACTCGGTGGATGCGACATCAAGCGCGAGGGAAATGTCCCGGCCGGGCACGAATCCGGCCGATTCGATGGCCTTCATGATGAAATCGAGCGCCTCTTCGGCGCTGTTCAGGGCCGGAGCGAAGCCGCCCTCGTCACCAACGCCGGTCGCCTGGCCCGCAGCCTTCAGGCTGGACGCCAGGGCATGAAAGACTTCCGCACCCCAGCGGATGGACTCCCGCATGCTTCCGGCCGCCACCGGCATGATCATGAATTCCTGGATGTCGATGGGGTTGTCGGCATGGGCTCCGCCATTGATGATGTTCATCATCGGCACCGGCAGAATCCGGGCATTGACCCCGCCGACATAAGCATAAAGAGGCAGGCCGGACTGCTCTGCGGCCGCCCGCGCACAGGCCAGGGAAACGCCGAGGATGGCGTTGGCCCCAAGACGCGCCTTGTTCGGTGTGCCGTCCAGCTCGATCATGGCCGTATCGATGGCGAGCTGGTTTTCCGCATCCATACCGCTCAGGGCATCGAAGATTTCGCCATTCACCGATTCCACTGCCCGCTGAACCCCCTTGCCGCGATACCGGCCCCGATCGCCATCGCGCAGTTCCACGGCCTCATGCGCCCCGGTGGATGCGCCGGATGGCACCGCCGCGCGCCCGCGCACGCCGCTTTCAAGAAGCACATCGACCTCGACCGTGGGATTGCCCCGTGAATCGAGAATTTCGCGGCCATGGATATCGAGAATTTCGGTCATCGTCTCAACGCTCCGCTGGGTCTTGTCCGGATGAAGGATCGGGGAAGGATGTCGCGTCGGCCTTGGCAATGGCATCAAGGGCGATCAGGGTTTCCAGAAGCGCCGGCACGGCATCGAGAGGCACCATGTTCGGCCCGTCCGAAGGGGCGGTGTCGGGATCTTCGTGGGTTTCCATGAACAACCCGGCAACCCCCACCGCCACGGCAGCCCTCGCCAGAACCGGGACGAAACGCCGCTCGCCCCCGGACGCGGTTCCCTGCCCGCCCGGCTGCTGCACCGAATGGGTCGCATCGAAGATGATCGGGAAGCCGCTTTCGGCCATGATCGGCAGGGAACGCATGTCGGATACAAGGGTGTTGTAGCCGAAGCTGGCGCCGCGCTCGCACAGAAGAATCCGCGACGATCCGCCGGCAACCAGCTTCTTCGCCACGTTCTGCATGTCCCAGGGCGCAAGAAACTGGCCTTTCTTGACATGAATCGCCGCAGGCGTGGCCGCCGCAGCCAGCAGCAGGTCGGTCTGTCGGCAAAGAAAGGCCGGGATCTGAAGCACGTCGCAGACCTCGGCGACGGGGGCGCATTGGCTGGCTTCGTGAACATCGGTCAGGATGGGCAGGTCAAGCTCTTCCCGCACCCGGGCCAGAACCGCCAGCCCTTCGGAAAATCCGAGCCCGCGCGCCGAAAGATGCGATGTCCGGTTGGCCTTGTCGAAGGAAGATTTGTAGATCAGGCCGATGCCCAGCCGTTCGGTGATCGCCTTGAGGGCGGCGGCGACATCAAGAGCATGCGCCAGGCTTTCGATCTGGCAGGGTCCGGCGATCAGAGCCAGCGGAAGATCATTGCCGAAGGTCACGCGGCCCACCCGAACATGCCGGGGGCGAACGCCGGGGCTGGCCGCCTCGCCGGCCTTCGATTCCGCGGGGGCTTCGGGGGTCGCCATGATCAGACCAGACGCGCCTGCTTGACCGCCGCCGCGACAAAGCTGGAAAACAGCGGATGCGGATCGAAGGGCTTGGATTTCAGTTCGGGATGAAACTGGACGCCGATGAACCAGGGGTGCCCTTCCAGCTCGACGATTTCCGGAAGCACGCCGTCCGGGGAAAGACCGCTGGTGCGCAGACCGGCCGCCTCCAGCCGTTCCCGGTAGGCGATGTTGACCTCGTAACGGTGACGATGGCGTTCGGAAATCCGTTCTGCGCCATAGATGGCCGCAACCTTGCTGCCCGGATCCAGAACGCATTCATAGGCGCCGAGACGCATGGTTCCTCCAAGATCATCGATCGCGCTGCGCTGCTCGCGGGTGTTGCCGCGCGTCCATTCGGTCAGCAGGCCGACGATGGCCTCGTCCACATCGCCGAATTCGCTCGATCCCGCGCCAGGGATACCCGCAAGATTGCGCGCCACCTCGATCACCGCCATCTGCATCCCGAAGCAGATGCCGAAATAGGGAATGCGATGTTCGCGGGCGAAACGCGCGGCCGCGATCTTGCCCTCGGCGCCCCGCTCGCCAAAACCGCCCGGGACAAGAATACCGTGCACATCCTGAAGCCGCTCCAGCGTTCCGGGCTGCTCGAAGATCTCGGATTCGATCCAGTCCAGATGCACCGCGACCCGATTGGCGATTCCCCCGTGCTGGAGAGCCTCGCCCAAAGATTTGTAGGCATCCAGCAGGTCGGTGTATTTGCCCACCACGGCGATCCGCACCGCGCCTTCCGGGGCACGGATGCTTGCGACGATGGATTCCCAGCGGCCAAGATCCGGCGAGGTTTCGTCCGGCAATCCGAAATGGCGCAGAACGACGGAATCGAAACCCTGTTCGTGATAGCTGATGGGCACCTGATAGATGGTATCCACATCCAGCCCCTGAATGACCGCTTCGGGCCGGATATTGCAGAACAGGGCGATCTTGCGCCGTTCGGATTCCGGGATCGGACGATCGGAACGGCAAAGCAGGGCATCGGGCTGAATGCCGGAAGACAGCAGTTCCTTGACCGAATGCTGCGTCGGCTTGGTCTTCAACTCACCCGCCGTCGGGATATAGGGCAGCAGGGTGAGGTGGATATACATCGCCCGTTCCGGGCCGATCTCGTTGCCGAACTGGCGGATGGCCTCAAGAAAGGGAAGGCCCTCGATGTCGCCGACCGTGCCGCCAATCTCGCACAGAAGGAAATCCACATCGCCGGGATCGGCGGCGATGAAGGCCTTGATGGCATCGGTGACATGGGGAATCACCTGCACCGTGGCACCAAGATAATCGCCGCGCCGTTCCCTGCTGATCACCGTGGAATAGATGCGCCCCGTCGTGACATTGTCCGACTGGCGGCAGGAAACCCCGGTGAACCGCTCGTAATGGCCGAGGTCCAGGTCGGTTTCCGCGCCATCATCGGTCACGAAGACTTCCCCGTGCTGGGTCGGCGACATGGTGCCCGGATCGACATTCAGATAGGGATCGAGCTTGCGCAGCCGGACGCGATAGCCCCGCGCCTGAAGCAGGGCCCCGAGGGCGGCGGAGGCCAGCCCCTTGCCGAGGGAGGAAACCACGCCGCCGGTGATGAAGATGAACCGCGTCATGGAGACTCAGGATACAGCATGGCGAGGGGGCTGCCGACACAAAAGATGAGGGAAGAAGAAGAAAGCTGTTGAAAAGGCCGGGGATCGCCCCTGCCGCGCGGATTTCGCTCCTGCCTCGCCTTGTGGAATCCAGGACAGAGCCCGGGACAGAGCCACGGAAAGGCCATGGGCGACGGCCGGAAAGGAAAGCGCGCGCAAGTGTAAGGAACGATCAGCGGCCGAGCGGCGGAGCCGGTTGCGCGGGCGCGGTCGGCATGGTGGGAATATCGTCGACGATCGAGCGCGGCGCCCTTTCCGACGAGGCGATGATCGCGAGCGTCAGGGAGGTGCCGACAAAACAGGCCGCGAGAATCGCGGTAGCCCGGGTCAGCGGATTGGGCCGGGCCCGACCGCCAGCCATGCCCTGGGCCGACCCGCCGATCCCGAGGGCGCCGCCTTCGGATCGCTGAAGTAGAATCACAACCACCAGCGCAATGGCCAGCAGAAGATGGATGGTAAGAATGATGGCAGTCATCGGAGCCTCTTGTGCTGGCGGCACCTTAAGGCCATCGCCGCCGAAAGGAAAGGTCGATCAGGAACGAACATCAGGGCCGGGATCAGGAGACGTGATCAGGAACGCAAACAGGCGCCGGCAATGGCCAGAAAGGATGCCGCATCAAGGCTTGCACCGCCGACCAGGGCCCCGTCGACATCGGCGACGGCCAGAAGAGCGGCGGCATTGTCCGGCTTGACGGACCCGCCATAAAGGATGCGGATCTCCTTCCCGCCCCTGATCCGGGATTCCAGCGTCGCCCTGATATGGGCATGCGCCTCCGCGACATCGTCCAGACCGGGGGTGCGCCCCGTGCCGATCGCCCAGACCGGTTCATAGGCGATCACCGTGTTCAGCGGTCCCGCCGAAGGGGGCGTCGATCCGGCAATCTGGCGCGAGAGCACGTCGAGGGTCTCGCCCCGGTCGCGTTCGCTTTCGGTCTCACCCACGCAGATCACGCAGACAAGCCCGGCGCGGTGGGCCGCCTCGGCCTTGGCGCGGACCAGATCATCGCCTTCTCCATGATCCTGCCGGCGTTCCGAGTGACCGGCCAGAACCCATCCGGCACCGGCTTCGGCCAGCATTTCCGCCGAAAGATCGCCGGTATGCGCGCCTGAGGACGCCGGGTGGCAATCCTGACCGCCGACACCGATCCCCTGCCCCTCCAGAAGCCCTGCAATCCGTGCCAGCACCAGCGCTGGCGGGAACACGACAAGATCCACGGCCCCGTCTTCGGGGCGCGAGGCCAGCAGGGCGCGCGCAAGGGTCAGGCCATCGGCCCCACCGGCATTCATTTTCCAGTTACCGGCAATCAAGGGTTTCTGCACGGGCTTTCCTCCGGAGTATCAGGCAGGCTTTCAAGCGGGATATCGGGACGCGGGACAGATGAAAAACCATGGGCGGATTCCCGAAGCGGACCAGGCGCGTCAGGCAAGCCATCCCGGGCCGACCTTTCAATCCCCCCTTGCGTTCTCGGATGGGGGGCTGTTTAACATGATCCGCGGATCAGTCAATTCCCGTGGCCTGTCCCTCATGAAGGATCGGATCAGCCCCGCATCCCGGCCGGGCTTCGAACGACCGGCCTCGAACGACGGGCCTCGAAAAAGGACCAGCGCCCCGTGTTCTCCTGTGGGTGTCTGCCTTCCGGTGGTGGATGGGCGGTGCGAAGGCTAAAAGCCGGGAGACGGGCCGCGAGACGGGCCAAGGGACTAAGGCAAGGGACTAGGGCAAGGGTCGCCAACCTTCAATCAGGCAGTGTGGATCAAGCATGTTACAAGCGATACGAAGCCAGATCGGTTCCTGGGTGGTCAAGGCGCTTCTGGCGCTCCTGATTGTGGCCTTCGCGATCTGGGGCATCAACGATGTCTTTTTCGGAGAACGTGATCCCACCGTTGCCGAAGTCGGCGACATCAAGATTCCGCGCTCGGCGCTGGAGCGCGATGTCACGAATGAAATCAACCGGATGCGCCAGATCTTCGGAGCCCGGGTCGATACCGATGCCGCCTTCCGAAGGGCCATCACCGCATCTGTCCTCGATCGCCTGATCAACCAGGCCGCATTGCAGCTGGCCGCAAGGGATTTCGGGGTGACCATTTCCGATTCACTGGTCAGCAGGGAAATCCGCAGCGATCCGTCCTTCACCACCCGCGATGGCCAGTTCGACCGCAACCTCTTCTTCGAGACCCTGTTCCAGGCGCGGCTTTCGGAACAGGCCTATGTGGAAGCGGTGCGGAGCGACCTTGCGATCCGCCAGTTCGATGGCCTTCTCGGCGGCGCCCTGCCGGTTCCCGAGGCCATGAGCCGGCCCGTGATCCGGCACAGCAGCGAAACGCGCAGCTTCGACTGGCTCACCATCCCCTACCCGGGCGCCGGAACCATCGCATCCCCTGACGATGCGACCCTGCGCGCCTTCTACCGGGAGCATCAGGATGCCTTCATGGTCCCGGAAATGCGCGACATCACGCTGCTGCATCTTGATCCGGAGGTGATGGCAGCGGACATCCACATCTCTGAATCCCAGCTTCGCGAAGCCTTCGCCGCCTATCAGGAACAATTCCAGGTGCCGGAACGCCGCCAGGTTTCACAGGCCCTGTTCGCCTCGGAAACCGCGGCACTGGCCGGGGCCGCATCGGCCCGTGCCGGAGGCTCGCTGGCCCTCGCCCGCGACGAAGACGGAACACGGGCCCGATACGCCGAGCTGGGATGGGTCGAGACCATGGATCTTCTTCCCGAACTGGTCGAGCCGGTTTTCTCGGCCTCGCAAGGCAGCGTCGTCGGGCCGATTCAGACCTCGCTGGGTTGGCATGTGATCAGCGTAACCGGCATCCGCGAGGGGGAAAGACCGGATTTTGAGGCCGTACAAGGCGAAATTCGCCAGAGTCTCGGGGAAATCGAAGCGGTCGAGACCATCTTCGCCATCGTCGATCGGCTGGAGGATTCGCTCGCGGCGGGAAACTCCCTCACCGAAACCGCCACCAACCTGAATCTCGCAACCCGCCGGATCGAAACCATCGACAGGCGCGGCCTCTCGGTCGATGGAACGCAGGTTGCGCGGATTCCTCCTACACCCGAATTCCTCCGCCTTGCCTTCACCCTGGACGAGGGCGAGACCAGCCCGCTGACGGAAACAGACACCGGCGGCTTCTTCGTCCTGCGGGTGAACCGCGCCCTCCCCCCTGCCCCGAGGCCGTTTGCCGATGTCGAGGAGGATGTTCGTGCCGCCTGGATCGCCGAACAGCAGGAAAGGATGGCCAGGGAAAGCGCCGATCAGATCATCGAACGGCTGAAGGGGGGAGAGCCCCTTGCGGAGATTGCCTCCGCCCTGAATCTCAACCTGGGCCCGGCCATGACCCTGTCCCGCCAGAGCCCCCCTGCGGCCGACGGTCCACCCGCGGCCCTGATCCGGCGACTGTTTGCCCTGAGGGTCGGCGAAGCCGCCAGCGCCTCGGGGCCTGACGGCGTGACTGTGGGTGTGCTGTCCGATATCGGCACCGTCAGCGCCGAGGTGCGGCGCCAGCTTGAATCCGAAATCGTCGAGGAACTGCGCGGTTCTCTCGCCGGCGATCTCTTCGAACAGATGCTTGCCGCCTTCAGGGACCGGACGACGGTTCGCATCCGCCCGGCTGCCTTGCAGGGCGACGGCTGATATGGAAAGCCGTCCCGGAACCGACGCCTTCGCCGAAACCTACGCCGAAGGCCGGGCTCAACTGGTCTGGACCCGTCTGGTCGCCGATCTGGAAACGCCTGTCTCGGCCTTCCTGAAGCTTTCCCGCAACCGCCCCGACAGCTTCCTCTTCGAATCCGTCGAGGGTGGCGCTACCCGTGGACGCTATTCCTTCATCGGTCTCAAGCCGGACCTGATCTGGCGCTGCAAGGGTGCCCGCGCCGAGATCAACCGCCATGCGCTGAAAGACAGGACTGTCTTTGCAGCGGAACCGCTGCCGGCCCTCGACAGCCTCAGACAGCTGATCGAGGATTGCCGCATCGAAACTCCGCCGGAACTGCCGCCGATGGCGGCCGGCCTTTTCGGCTACATGGGCTACGACATGGTCCGGCTGATGGAACGCCTGCCGGATGACAATCCCGATGCCCTGGGACTGCCCGACAGCCTGTTCCTGCGGCCCACGGTCATCGCGATCTTCGACAACATCGAGGATGTCATCACGCTGATCACCCCGGTCTGGCCGGCCTCCGGAATCCCGGCGGATCAGGCACGGGCCGATGCGGATGCCCGGCTTGCCGAAATGGTGGCCGCCCTTGATCGCCCGCTCGATCATCCGGCTTTGCGGCCCGGAGCCTCAACCTCTCCTCCGCCTGTTCCCGAATCCAATACCAGCCGCGAGGCCTACCACGCGATGGTGGAAACCGCGAAAGGCTATGTCGCCGCCGGCGATATCTTCCAGGTCGTGCCCTCGCAGCGTTTCAGCGTGCCGTTCTCCCTGCCCCCGTTTGCCCTCTACCGGGCGCTGCGGCGCCTCAACCCCTCCCCCTTCCTGTTCTTTCTCGACTTCGGAGCCTTTGCCGTGGTCGGGTCGAGTCCGGAGATTCTTGTCCGCCTGAGAGACGGCACCGTGACCATTCGCCCGATCGCCGGTACCCGGCCGCGCGGCGCCACGGCCGCCGAGGATCGTCGCCTTGAAGAGGAGCTTCTGGCCGACCCCAAGGAAATTTCAGAACATCTGATGCTGCTGGATCTGGGCCGGAACGATGTGGGGCGGGTTTCGGAGATCGGCAGCGTCCGGGTGACCGAAAAGATGATCATCGAACGCTATTCTCATGTGATGCATATCGTGTCCAATGTCGAAGGCCACCTGGCGCCGGGCCATGGGGCCCTCGATGCGCTGATGGCCGGGTTTCCGGCCGGAACCGTATCCGGGGCGCCAAAGGTTCGCGCCATGGAGATCATCGACGAGCTGGAGACCGTCCGGCGTGGAATCTATGGCGGATCGGTCGGCTATTTCGCCGCCAATGGCGGCATGGATCACTGCATCGCGCTGCGGACGGCGGTGGTTCGTCAGGGCACCGTGCATGTTCAGGCCGGAGGCGGCGTTGTCGCCGATTCCGACCCGGATTCCGAGTATCAGGAAAGCTGCAACAAGGCGAAGGCGCTCATTCGTGCCGCCGAGGAGGCCGTCCGCTTCGCCGGGGAGGCCAGAACCGCCGAGAAGCCCGGGGCGGCATCCTCGCAGGATTCCCTCTAGCCCCTCGGCTTCCCTCGCAGGATGCGGAAAAAGGCATCACGCATCCCCCCGGAAAGAGGCTCAAGGCTCGTGCGGAGAGGGGCTCAAGGCCTGTGCGGGAGAGGGGCGCCTTTCGACCCTTTCGGCCTTGTCCTGCAGCGTCGTGCCCCGCTCCGCCATCCCCTGCCATTCGGCCATGAGAATCGCCGAGACCGGCACCAGGCGCACCGGCTTGTGGGCAAGGGTGCCGATCCACTGTTCCAGAACGTCGAGCGTCGCATCGTAAGGATGGCCGATGCCGATTGCCATACCGGTCTTCAAAGCCTGCGCTTCCAGATCGGCAAGGGCGCGGATGATTGCCTCATGGCTGTCCACATGATCGAGAAAAACATGGCGCGAGACTGCCATCACGCCATGCTGGCGGGCCACGTCGATCGCCACGGTGCTGGCGGCCGTGCGCGAATCGACAAAGGCCAGGCCGTGGCGGGCAAGGATCGCCATCACCGTATTCATGCCCTCGGTATCGGAGGTGAACCGGCTGCCCATGTGATTGTTGACGGCGACGACGCCCTCCATCCGGCCAAGCGCCTCTTCAAGATGCCCGGCAATGATCTCCGGGGCCATCCCGACGCGCAGCGCACCGGGGCCGGGATCGCCGTCACCGAAAGGTTCCATCGGCATGTGCAGCATCAGTTCATGCCCCGCTGCGCGGCCGATCTCCGCCTGATGGCGCAGATCCCGGGCATAAGGCAGGAAAGAAAGCGTCAGCGGCCCGGGAAGGGCCATGACGCGGGCGGTGCGCCGCACATCCAGCCCCAGATCATCGATGATGATCGCAACCATGGGCCGCTGATCCTGATCGGCAAGGGGGATCGCGTGGCGCTGCCAGGATGGCAAGGGCCATGCGGAGGGCTCGTGGGGAAGGCGCGCGAGCGATTCCGTCGAAGGCCTGTCCCGCCCGGCGGGAAAGGCGGACCCGGGATCCGGCTGCATCGCGCCCGAGGGCGCGCCGTCCTGGTAGATGGCGGAATCCTCCGTGAGGGAATCGTGGATAAAGAAATCACGGGGAAAGGGATCGCCCGCCGGCATGACCACATCGGCGGCAGGAACGGAAGCGACCGGAACCGGCGCTTCTCCCGCCTCCCTGCCGCCCCAGTGACCGATACCCCAGCCCAGGGCAAGCCCGAGCAGGAGAGACACGGCAAGAACCGCGCCCACACCCTTCCAGCCTTTGAGGATCGTCGGCATCGTGCCTCTTCAGAGGAGTCGGAACAGCTCGGCACAGGAAGGGACGCCCGTGCCCGATACACTACATGCCCGATACACTAAAGGGCCGTGCGGTTCAGACGAAGCGCATTCGCGATGACCGAAACGGAACTGAGGCTCATCGCGGCCCCCGCCAGCATCGGCGAAAGCAGCACCCCAACGAAGGGGAACAGAACCCCCGCCGCTACCGGAATGCCCATGCCGTTGTAGCCGAAGGCGAAGACCAGATTCTGACGGATATTGCGCATGGTTGCAACGGAGAGTCGCCTTGCGCGCAGAATCCCGCGCACATCGCCCTTCACAAGGGTGATTCCCGCAGCCTCGATCGCCACATCCGCCCCCGTTCCCATGGCAATCCCGACCTGGGCCAGGGCCAGCGCCGGGGCATCGTTGATGCCATCGCCCGCCATGGCCACCTTGCATCCTTCGGCCTGAAGCGCCGCCACGATGCGTCCCTTCTCCTCCGGGCCGATCCCGGCCCGGACTTCGGAGATTCCCAGTTGCGCGGCAACCCTCTCTGCGGTGCGGGCCTCGTCTCCGGTGAGCATCAGGATCCGCAACCCTTCGGCCTGCAAGCCCCGAATCGCCTCAAGGCTTGTGTCCTTGATCGGATCGGCGATGGCAAGCGCTCCTGCCAGCTTTTCGTCGATGGCACAGAACACGACCGTTTCCCCGCGATCGCGGCGAGCCTCGGCAAAGGGATCGAGTACGCTGACATCGATCCCCGCTTCCTGCATCAGGGCCGGGTTGCCGAGCCTGAGAACGCGACCGCCCACCCGGCAGACAAGGCCCCGCCCCGTGAGAGTCTCGATATCGGAAACCGTTTCCAGGGGCGTATCCCCGGCGGCCCGCAGCACGGCCCCGGCAAGGGGATGCGCACTCCCCTGCTCGGCCGCAGCGGCCAGCGGCAGCCAGGCCTCCTGCGTCCAGTCTCCCACCGAGTCCAGCGCCACCACCTCGGGCATGCCCCGGGTCAGGGTGCCGGTCTTGTCGAGGACAAGGGTATCGACCGATTCCATCTGTTGCAGGGCGTCGGCATCACGGAACAGAACCCCGGCACGGGCGCCGCGCCCCATGCCCACCATGATGGACATGGGCGTCGCAAGACCCAGGGCGCAGGGACAGGCGATGATCAGGACAGAAACGGCGGTGATCACGCCGAAGGCAAGAGCCGGCGCGGGGCCCCACAAGGACCAGGAGAGAAAGGCCAGAACGGCAATCGCCACGACCAGGGGCACGAACCATGCCGAGACCTGATCAACAAGCTGCTGAACGGGTGCGCGCGACCGCTGGGCATCGGCCACCATGGCAACGATCCGGGCCAGAAGCGTTTCCTGCCCCACCCGTTCCGCCCGCATGATCAGGCTGCCCGACACGGCCAGCGTTGCCCCGGTCACGGGATCGCCCGCCGCCTTGGCCACCGGCAGGGGTTCGCCGGTGATCATCGATTCATCGATGCTGGCGGCTCCGCTTTCGACGACACCATCCACGGGCACCTTCAGACCCGCCAGAATCCTGAGGCGATCCCCCGGTTCCACCTCGGCAAGGGGAACATCGGCTTCGCCGCCATCCTCGCCAATCCGCCGTGCCGTGGGCGGCGCAAGGCCCAGAAGAGCCCGCAAGGCATCGGACGTTCGCTCCCGCGCCCGCAGTTCAAGCACCTGGCCGACCAGAACCAGGGTCACGATCACCGCTGCGGCCTCGAAATACAGATCGAGCCTGCCAGTTTCGGGATCGCGGAAGGGATCGGCGAAAAGGTCGGGAGCGAGCACGGCCAATGTCGAATAGACATAGGCGACACCGGTACCAAGGGCGATCAGGGTGAACATGTTCGGGGTGCCCCGGGCAACGGCCTCATAACCACGCACGAAGAAGGGCCAGCCGCACCACAGAAGAACCGGGGTCGCCAGAATCAGCTGCGCGATCTGGTCGCCCTTGGGCGACACCAGCCCGCCTTCCGGCCAGAAGGGGAACATCTCGCCCATGGCCAGAAGGAAAAGGGGAAAGGTCAGGATCGCGGCAATCGTCATGCGGCGGGTAAAATCGATGCGCTCGGGATTAGGCCCGTCGTCAAGGCTGATCCCGGCGGGCTCCAGCGCCATGCCGCAGATCGGGCAGCTTCCGGGCCCGTGCTGACGGATCTCGGGATGCATGGGACAGGTATGCATCTGGGAGTCCGATCCGGGCGCGGTCGGGGATGGGGACGGCTTGGCGGCATGATGATGGCAGCAATGGGTCATGGCCAAAGGAAACAGCTTCCCCTAAGGGTAAGGTCAAGCCACATCCTTACGTCCTGGCAGGGGAACCCGCAAGAGGAGAACCAGCGGCGGGGGAGCCCGCTGCCTTCCTCGCTGTTGTGACATGGGGCCCCTGTCACGACAGGGCAAAACCTGCTATAGAGGGTGCGGCCGTGGCGTCATTCATATCCGATGTCTTTTCTTAAAAATCTCTCCTACCATCCTGAAATATCAACACTCTTATAGGTATTTCATGTTCCTGATCATCGACAATTACGACAGTTTCACCTACAATCTCGTCCATTTCCTGGGGGATCTGGGTGCCCGTGTCGTGGTGCGCCGCAACGATGCCCTCTCCAT
>JBJHAU010000021.1:0-15190 GCA_050480665.1 Alphaproteobacteria bacterium
GGCCTTTACCGAGGATGGCTGGTTCCGGACCGGCGATCTCGGCAGGCTTGATCCGGATGGCTATCTCATGATCACCGGCCGGCTGAAGGAGGTCATCGTTCTGCCGGGCGGAAAGAATGTCGAGCCGGAGAGCGTCGAGCGCCATTACGGACGCCATCCCCTGATCGGCGACATCGCGGTGCTCGAACACCATGACAGGCTGGTGGCCCTGATCGTTCCCGATCTGGATGCGGCAAGAACCTCGAAAATTGCCGATATCGCCTCTGCCATTCGTGTGGGCCTGGCCGAGTACGGTCGGGAACTGCCGCCCTATATGCGGCTTTCCGGATTTGTCCTGACCCGCGAAGAGCTGCCGCGCAACCCGTTGGGCAAATTCCAGCGCCACAAGCTGCCGGCGATCCATGCACGGGCCGAAGGCGGAGCCCCGCCGCCGCAAGGCCCTCTTTCGGACGAGGATCGCGAGCGTCTGGAAAGCCCGCGCGGCCGCGCCCTGATGGCCTGGCTGACGGCGCGTTTCCCCGATGGGACGATCCATCCCGACACGGCCGTGCAGATGGATCTCGGGATCGATTCCCTCGCCTGGGTGGAGCTGGGGCTGGATCTGGAAAAGCGTCTTGGCCTCAAACTGTCGGCGGATGATGCCGCCGGCGTTCTGACCGTGCGCGACCTTCTCGATCTGGTCGAGGCCGCCCCCGCCGCCGGCAGCGGGGGTAAGGACAGGGCCGTGGCGGAAGAAGATGCAGCGTTCGAGCGGGCGCTTTCGGTGCCGCCGGGGCCAGGCCTTCGAGGTCTTGGCGTCCTGCTCTACGGATTGAACAGGCTTCTGGTCGGCGGGTTCTTCCGGCTTCGGCTTTCCGGCGAGGATCATCGTCCCCGGTCCGGGCCGGTGATTCTTGCGGTCAACCATCAAAGCGACCTCGATCCGCTGATCGTGGCGGCCTCGCTGCCGCTTTCGACACTGCGCGAAACCTGGTGGTCGGCCGATCGGCAGCGGGTCTTTTCACGCCGGGCAGGGCGGCTTCTTGCAAGGATCGCCCAGCTGTTTCCGGTCGATGATCTGGCGCCTGCCCGCAGTCTCGATCGGGCCGTCCGGGTTCTGGAAGAAGGGCGGATCCTGGTCTGGTTCCCCGAATCCTGGCGCTCCCCGACGGGCGAGATCCAGCCCTTCAGGTCCGGAATCGGCGCGCTTGTGGAACGCAGCGGGGCGACCGTCATTCCCTGCCGGATTGGCGGCGCGATCGACGTTCTTCCGCGTCATGCCAGGCTGCCTCGCCCCGGCCGGGTCCGGTGTTGCTTCGGCCCTGCCCTTTCGGCGAAGCAGCTGATGGCGGACCCACCAGCCCAACCTGGAACGCCGCCGACCGGGGCGGCGCAGGCGCGGATCGCCGAAAGAATCCGTGAGGCGATCCTCGCGCTCGATCCGGATGGTGATTCGGGCGGTGATTCGAACGGGTGATTCCGCCCGATACCTTTAGAAGACGTGGCCAAGTCCGGCCATGATCCGGCGCTGTTCCCGCTCAGTCCGTGCTGCTGCCGGGCGGCGAGGAAGGCTAAGCCCTTTCCTTCTGTGCGAACAGGGTTCCGGTCTTCTCCAGCCGGCCATCTGCGGCCAGCCGTTCCAGCCCGACCGGATATTTCCGTCGCCAGTTCGGATGCTCGTCGATCGTGCCCGGCAGGTTCGCCTGGGCCTGAAGGTGCAGGATATCCTCCATCTGGACCAGAACCAGAGCTGCCGGGCTCAGGCCCAGGAACCGGTGTATCGCGGCGATGAAGGAGGGGGGATCCCCGGGGTTGGCATCCAGCCCCGCTTCGGCCAGCGCCCCGGAGAGACTGTCGATATCTCGACGGCGCTGGTCCAGGGCCGGGCCCGGATCGCTGCCGTCGAGCACGGCGCGGGTATGGATATCGGTGCTTGCAAGAAAACCCGCAAGCGGGGGCAGATCATGGGTGGCGGCGCAGGCGCAGGCCTCGGCGGGATAGGCCTCGGGCGGCAGGAAACGGCCGTCCTCGCCGCGTTCGAAAAGAAGCACGCGGGTGGAAAGCAGCCCGGCGGCCTGAATCCGTTCCCGAAATCCTTCCGGAACCGTTCCAAGATCCTCGCCGATCACGAGACAGCGAAAGCGTCGGCTGGCTTCGGCGATGGCCGCAAGAAGCCGTTCCATGGGATAGGCGACATAAGCCCCGTCGCGCCCGGTCAGTCCCCGGGGCACCCAGAACTGACGGGCCAGCCCGATCACATGGTCGATCCGGACTCCGCCAGCCTCGCGCATGGTGGCGGCCATCAGCTCGCGCAGGGGCAGGCAATCGCCGGCCTCCAGCCAGTCGGGGCGCAGCGGCGGGGTGCCCCAGCGCTGCCCCTCGGGGGCGAAGGGATCGGGCGGGGCGCCGATTTCGGCATCCATCGCAAGCCAGTCCTGAAGCCGCCAGCTGTCGGCGCCTGCTGCACTCGCGCCGATGGCGATGTCGAGGATCAGGCCGATCGCCATTCCGGCGTCCCGGGCGCCAGCCTGCGCGGAGTGGAGCTGATCATGGGCGATCCATTGCAGGTATTGAGAGAAGGCAACGGCCGAAGCTTCCTCGATGGCCGCATCCCGGGCTCCGGGCCTAGACGGGGTGCGGAAGGCCTCGGGCCAGCCCGTCCAGCCTTCCGGATGGCGATGATGGAAGCGCGCGGACAGGGCCTCGAACAGGGCGAATTCCTCAAGGGCGCGGCCTTCCCTGTGGCAGAAGGCGCGAAAATCCTGTCCTCGTGCTCCCCGATCGCCGCCCGCCATGAAGGTTGCGAACAGATCACGCAGGATCGGCATCTTGCAGGCCAGAACCCCGGCATGATCCACCATGGGCAGGGCGCGAAGCCTGGCGAGTTCCTTCTGGAAGGCGGGGCTGGCGATCCGTGCCTGCATGGGCGGGGACGCCGCCAGTTCGGGGATCGTCATGACATCGATATAGAGCGGGTTGAGAAACAGCCGGCTCGACGGCGCATAGGGAGAGACATGGTCGGGGTTGTCGGGAAACAGGGCGTGCAGGGGGTTGATCTGCACGGCCTCGGCGCCGCACGCCGCGGCCAGTCGACAGAGATCGGCGAGGTCGGAGAAATCGCCGATTCCCCAGTTCCGTTCCGAAGTCAGGCCATAGAGCTGCACGGCAAGCCCCCAGGGGCGCGGGCCCCCCTCATGCCCGGTCCCACCCTTGCGGCGAAGGGCCGCGGGCAGATGACAGGGCTTCATGCCGTGCCCCCTTGCGGTTTCACCGTCGCCTGCATCCTCATCCATGCGGGCCTCGCCCGACTTCGGCGCCGGGGGGGATGCGAACATGGCGAGCAGGCGTTCGAGCACGGCCTCATCCACATCGTGCCATTGGCCATCGATGGTGTGATAGCCCGGGGCGATGCCCTTGCCTTGTGCGGCGCCCCGGAGGGCGGCTTTCCTGTCTTCCGACATCATTCCGGCGCCTTGTCGGGCGCCGCCCCGTCCTGACAGAACAGGCACAGCGAACGGGCGGCGATCTGCAGGGCGGCCTGTCCCGGATGATGGCGGGATCGGGGGAAGCCGGTCTCGCTCGTGGTGTCCACAAGCAGGGTCCAGCGGCCCTTGGTCGGACCCGGAAGGCGCAGGGCGATGGAGGAACGCATCGCATTCATGACCAGAAGAAGCCGGGAATCCCCTTCGGAATCTTCCTTGGCCTTCCCCTTGGCCTCCCCCTTGGCGTCTCCCCTGGCGGGGGCCATCTCGCAGATCAGGACATGGGCATCGGGAAACTGCCAGTCTTCCTGGGTCATCTCCTGGGCTTCCGGGGTGAGCCAGCGCAGACGGTAACTCTCCCTCGCGCCGTGGCCCCGGCTTTCGCCATTATCATTGCCGTTCATGGTCAGGTAATGGTCGGCGGCAAGGAAGGGAAAACGGTGGCGCAACCGCACCAGCCCTGCAATGAAGGCGGCAAGATCCATGGCGGGATCGTCTTTCCCGCTCCAGTCGACCCAGCCCAGCGGGTTGTCCTGGCAATAGGCGTTGTTGTTGCCCTGCTGGCTGTTGCCCATTTCATCGCCGGCGAGAAGCATGGGAACGCCGCGGGACAGCATCAGGGTCGCAAGCCTGTTGCGTTTCTCGCGAAGCCGGCGACCTTTGAACAGGGGATCGTCGCTCGGTCCCTCGATTCCGCAATTGATGCTGAAATTGTCGCCATTGCCGTCGGCGTTGTCTTCGCCGTTCTGACGATTGTCCTTCTGCCGGTAGGACACAAGGTCCTGAAGGGTGAACCCGTCATGGCAGGTGATCATGTTGATGCTGGCCGAGGGGGTGCGCCGGTGCGGCGCAAAGATGTCGGAGGAACCGGAAATCCGGGTGGCCACCTCGCCGGTGATTCCGCCGTCTCCGCTCCAGAACCGGCGGATGGTCGTGCGGAAGCGATCATTCCATTCCGACCAGCCCGCGGGGAAACCTCCCAGCAGATAGCCGTCTCCCGAGGCATCCCAGGGTTCGGCGATCAGCTTCAGGCGCGAGAGAACAGGATCGGTCATGATCCCGCCCATCAGGTAGTCGCCATCCTGGCGGCCATCTTCATCCCGTCTCAGGGTGGAGGCAAGATCGAAGCGGAAGCCGTCCACATCCGTATGTTCCGCCCAGAAGCGCAGGGCATCGACGATCAGACGCGCGGTCGCCGGATCGGCAGCTTTCAGGGTATTGCCGCAGCCGCTGAAATTGACATACCAGCGTGGCGCATCGGTCTCCAGAAGGTAGTAGGCGCGATTGTCGATTCCGCGGAAGGACAGGGTCGGCCCCATTTCATTGCCTTCGGCGGTGTGATTGAACACCACATCCAGCAGAACCTCGATTCCCGCCTGATGCAGCGCCGCGACGATCCGGGCAAGGTCGGCGGCGGTACGCAGTCCAAGATCGGTGGCGTCAGGGGCAAGATAGGCCAGCGGGTTGTATCCCCAGTAATTGCTCAACCCCCGCCGGACCAGTTCAAGCTCGGAAATCCGCGACTGGACGGGAAGAAGTTCGATCGTGGTGACCCCAAGCCGCTGCAGATGGGTGATGATCTCAGGCCTCGCCAGCGCCTCGGGACGGCCGCGAATCTTCGAAGGAAGGGTCGGGTGCAGCCGGGTGAGCCCTTTCAGATGCATTTCGTAGAGGATGGTTTCCGCCCAGGGATGCCGGGGCCTGCGGCTGGAGGCAAGAGCCTCGTCGAGCAGGAAGACGGCCTTCGGCACGAAGGGAGCGCTGTCGCGCCGGTCAAAGGAAAGATCGCCCTCGGGATCGCCGCGAACATAGCCGAACACGGCATCGTCCCAGGTGAAGTCGCCCTCAAGGCTTTGGGCGTAGGGATCGATCAGAAGCTTGTTCGGGTTGAACCGAAGCCCCCGTTCCGGCTGATAGGGGCCATGAACGCGATAGCCGTAACGCTGTCCGGGCCTGATCCCCGGCAGGTAATCGTGCCAGATGTCTCCCTGGCGTTCGCCAAGCCGGTGGCGGGCGGTTTCGCGACCGTCGGCCGCATCGAAAAGGCACAGTTCGACCGCCTCGGCATCGCGGGAAAACAGGGCAAAGACAGCCCCTCGCCCTTCCGGAGTAACCCCCAGAGGGGGCAGCCCGACCCCGCTAACCACCCGATCCTCCGCTCGGCGGCGCGGCCAGGGTCTCCGCCTCGTCCGGCTGCAGGATGAGGATGGCGAGCGGCGGCAGCCTCAGGGAGAGGGAAAAGGGGAAGCCGTGCGTGGGAACCGCTTCCGCGAGAACCGTACCAAGATTGCCGACCCCGCTTCCCCCATAGTCGCGGGCATCGGTGTTGATCCATTCCCGATACCTTCCGCCGTGAGGAACGCCGATCCGGTATCCTTCACGGATCACCGGCGAAGCGTTGGCCACCACCACCATGAAGGGATCGTCCTCCCCGCCACGGCGCAGAAAGGCGATCACATTCTGATCGGCATCGCGGCAATCGATCCAGGCGAAGCCTTCTGGCTCGCAGTCCTTCCGGTGCAGGGCCGGATGGCGGCGATAGGCATGATTCAGATCGCGGCAAAGCCGGTGCACCCCCTGGTGGGCGGGATCGTCCAGACTGTCCCAGTCGAGCGCCCGGTCATGATCCCATTCCCCGGACTGGCCGAAATCCTGCCCCATGAACAGAAGCTTCTTGCCCGGATAGGCGTAAAGATAGGCGAGGCACAGGCGAAGATTGGCGAATTGCTGCCAGCGATCGCCCGGCATCTTGCCAAGCAGGGAAGCTTTGCCGTGGACCACCTCGTCATGGGAAAAGGGCAGCATGAAGTTTTCGCTCCACGCATAGAGCATGCCGAAGGTCAGATCGTTGTGGTGATGCTTCCGATGAACCGGATCCTTGCCGAAATAGCGCAGCGTGTCGTTCATCCATCCCATGTTCCACTTGAATCCGAATCCGAGGCCGCCGCCATCGACAGGATGCGAAACCTGAGGCCATGAGGTGGATTCCTCGGCCACGGTGAAAATCCCGTCCACCTCGCGGTAGAGGGTGGTGTTCAGCCGGCGAAGAAAGGCCACCGCTTCGAGATTGCGGTTGTCGCCATGGATGTTGGGAAGCCAGTCTCCCGCCTCCCGGCTGTAATCCAGATAGAGCATCGATGCGACCGCATCCAGCCGCAGGCCATCGAAATGGAAGGATTCGAGCCAGTAGAGGGCATTGCCGATCAGGAAATTGGCAACCTCCCTGCGGCCGTAGTTGTAGATCAGCGTTCCCCATTCTCGGTGGCGGCCCCGTCGTTCGTCTTCATGCTCGTAAAGGCATGTGCCGTCGAAGCGGGCAAGCCCGTGTTCGTCGCCGGGGAAATGACCGGGAACCCAGTCGAGAAGAACCCCGATACCCTCGCGGTGGCATCGATCCACCAGGGATCGCAAACCATCCGGATCGCCGAAGCGGGAAGTGGGCGCAAACATCCCGCCGGGCTGGTAGCCCCAGGATCCGCCGAACGGATGTTCCATGAGGGGCAGGAACTCGATATGGGTGTAGCCCATGTCCTTCACATAGGGGACGAGGGTATCTGCCAGTTCACGATAGTCGAGCGGGCGGCCATCGCCATGGCGGCGCCATGAGCCGGCATGAACCTCATAGACCGCGATCGGCGCCGAACGGTTCTGGGCCGAGGCTCTCCGGCTCATCCAGGCCTGATCGGTCCAGGGAAAGCGATCCGGCCCGGCAATGCGCGAGGCGGTGGCGGGGGGAGGTTCCGTCCGGCGGCCACAGGGATCGGCCTTGAGGCGCAGATGGCCGTCATGGCCCAGAATTTCGAACTTGTAGAGCGCCCCCTCGCCAACTCCGGGCAGGAAGATCTCCCACAGGCCGGCTTCCGGCCTGAGGCGCATCGGATGATGGCGCCCGTCCCAGCGATTGAAATCCCCGACCACGCTGACCCGGCGCGCATTGGGCGCCCAGACCGCAAAACGGGTTCCGGACACGCCCTCTATCGTGGCCAGCCGGGCGCCCAGAACCTCATGAGGGCGAAGATGGTTGCCCTCGGCGATGAGATGGATGTCATAGGAGCTGATCAGCGGCGGGAAACGGTAGGGATCGTCGATATCCTCAAGGTTTTCCTTCGCGTTGGTCGTCTCCGGCCCGTGGCTCTGGACAACCCGCAGCCGGTAGTGTGAAGGCATGCGTCCGCCGATGTCGAGACCGGCGAAGAATCCCTCTTCCCCGAGCCGGGAAAGGGGAAGGGAAGGGCAGGATTCACCCGGTTCGGCGGCGATCACCGAGACCGCCCGCGCACAGGGCAGGAAGCAGCGGAAGGCCACATCGCTGCTTCCGGGAACAGGGTGACGGCCCAGAAGGGCGAAGGGATCGCCGTGGCGCCCTTCGATCAGCGCCCCGGTATCCCCTGGCATCAGCCGGGGGTCAGGGCCTTCCCCTGGTGCCCTTGCCGGCGCATCCGTTGCCGCAGGCGGGGAAGGGGGAGGGGTGTGGCGTTTCATGTCCGTGCCGTCTTTGCCGGCTAGCGGACGTAGGCTTCCGCAGCGTAGCGTCGCATCATGCGCTGGGTGTTGAAATAGGGGGCGATCTTGCTGATCGAGGCTTTCATCATCGCGATCCATCCCTCCCTGTCGTTGGCATAGAGGGGCAGAACGGCGGTTTCCAGACGATCATAGAGGTTTTCGGCCGAGGCATGGGCTGCCCCGTGCTCGCCATCATGGCCGATGCTCCATCCGGTCACGCCATCGATGCAGGCTTCCACCCACCAGCCGTCGAGCACGCTGAGGTTGAGCACACCATTGAGGGCCGCCTTCATGCCGCTGGTTCCCGAGGCCTCCATGGGAGGGACGGGGGTATTGAGCCAGACATCCACACCGGGAACCAGCGCCCGGGCGACTTCGGCGTCGTAATTGGGAATGAAGGCGATCGGGATCTCGTTCTCCAGCGCCCGGATGTGCTGGATGATCTTCTGGATATGAGCCTTGCCCGGTTCGTCATGAGGGTGAGCCTTGCCGGAAAGGACAACCTGGAAAGGGTAGCGCGCGTTGATCTTCCTCAGGCGCTCGATGTCGGTGAACAGAAGTTCCGGCCTCTTGTAGGAGGTCATCCGCCGCGCGTAGCCGATGATCGGACGGTCATGGTGAAGGGTGACCCCGGTTCGTTCCGCGACAAAGCGGATCAGATCGTCGCGGGCGTGGCTGTGGGCGCTCCACACTGCTGCGGACGGCAGTTGATCGGCCCGGGACAGGGTTTCCGGCTCCAGCCCCCAGGAGGGATAGAAGTCGTTGTAGAGATTGGTGAAGGCGGGATGCGCCCAGGTCGGCAGGTGAACGCCATTGGTGATGGCCTTGATCCGATAGCCGGGGAACATGGCCCGGGTGGTATCCGCGTGGCGCTGGGCCACACCGTTGACAAAGCCGGAAAGGGTCAGGGCCAGTCGGGTCATGTTCATTTCATGCTCGCCGGCGAGCAGGCGGATCTGGCCCTGATCGATGTAGTTGGGCAGCAGGCGGCCTACAAGATCGTAGGGGAAACGGTCATGGCCCGCTTCGACCGGGGTGTGGGTGGTGAAGATGCAGGCTTCCCGGACCCGCCCGACATCGTAGATCACTTCGCCGGGGTTGATCTGATCCGCCGGGCGGGGATAGCGGCGCAGAAGATCGAGGGCAAGCAGCGCGGCGTGGCCCTCGTTCAGGTGATAGGTATTGATTCCTGCGAATCCCAGGGCCGAAAGAAGCCGGAGCCCGCCAATCCCGAGGATGATTTCCTGGCGCAGCCGGTTCTCGGCATCGCCCCCGTACAGGCGATCGGTGATCTGCCTGTCCTCGGGATGATTTTCCTCGAGATCGGTGTCGAGCAGCAGCACGGGAACGGCGTGGCCGAGCGGGCTTTGCAGCACATGAAGCCAGGGGCGAACCCAGACCTCGCGTCCGTTGACAGGCACGGCGACCTTGGCTCTCAGGGCGACGGTGTGATCCTCGGGGCGCCACGGATCGATGGTTTCGTGCTGCCAGCCGTTTTCATCGATGGTCTGGTAAAGATAGCCCTTCCGACTGATCAGGGTGACGAACACCATGGGCAGTTCCAGATCCGCGGCGGAACGCGCCGTGTCTCCCGCGAGAACGCCCAGACCGCCGGAATAGGTATGCATCGCCGGCCGCAGTGCCATTTCCATCGAAAAATAGGCGATACGGGTTTTCCCGAGAAAGGGACCAATGGTCAACGCGCGGTGATCGGGAAGGTAGGCAATGTCGTGGAACATGAAAATCCGCTACTCGTGTCGCTTCAGGTGTCGCTTCAGGTCTGCTGTCGCCGGGTCCGGCGGGAAGAGGCATCGATCCGGGCCGCAACCCTCACCTCGTTGACGTGAGGGCCGGTGAGTGAGAGGGCCATGGTGATGAGAGGGCCGTCCCGCAGGGAAGTCAAGGGGTGTCTCGGGAGTTTGTGGGTGTCTGCGGGTGTCTGCGCCGACACCGGCGATCCTGTCCCCGTTTCCTCCCGATATCATCCCGTGACCGTTTCAGTCCTCACTGTACACCCTTGTCTGGTCATGATGATGACATGATCCTCAATCAAGCTGTGCAAATTTCACACATCAGTTCTGCGTTGAATGTCTGTATTCCTGCTTTCTTTCCGGTGTCACAATAAACATGTAGGGGAGCGAGTATTGCTTCGGCCATCTTGCCGGTGAGGTTGGCGCCATGCTGCGGCGTGAACAGGGAGGCTCGTGATCCATGCTGCATCGACGGATACAGTTTGTCGCCTCGGAAATCTATCCCATGGCGAAGACAGGGGGGCTTGCCGATGTCGCGGCCTCCTTGCCCGCAGCGGTTGCAGCGCTCGGCTCGGATGTTCATCTTGTCATGCCCGGCTACGAGGAAGCCCTCGACAGGGCCGAAGGCCTCGTCACCAGCGCCATGCTTCCCGATGTTCTCGGAATCGGTGGCGGACGGGTGTTGACCGGGCGCACGCCCGACAGCGGTCTTCCCCTCAGCCTTGTGGATCTTCCCAGCCTGTTCCGCGATGGCGGAGGCCTCTACTGCCATGCCGATGGCACCGACCGCCCCAACAATCCCTTGCGGTTTACCGCCCTGTCCCATGTCGCCACCGCGCTGGCCCTTGGCGGGCTCGGGGCGCCATGGAAGGCCGATGCGGTGCACTGCAACGACTGGCATACCGGTCTTGTTCCCCTACTCCTGCGCCTTGCCGGCGGGGCGGCGCGGCCGGCCAGCATCTATACGGTGCACAACATGGCCTTTCAGGGCCTGTGTCCTCTGGATTCCCTGCCGCTTCTTGGTCTTCCGACCAGCCCCGAAATCCTGAACGGGCTTGAATTCTATGGGCAGGCGAGCTTTCTCAAGGCCGGGCTGTGGTTTGCCGACAGGATCACCACGGTCAGCCCCAACTATGCCCGCGAGATCCAGACACCGGAATTCGGCTTCGGGCTCGAAGGGGTCGTCGCCTCCAGGGCGGACAGGCTGGTCGGCATTCTCAACGGGATCGATACCGGCCTCTGGAATCCGTCCGGCAGCCCGCTGATCCCCGCCCACTACAGCAGCCGGGATGTGGGCGGAAAGGCTCACTGCAAGATGGATGTGCAGAAGGCGATGAACCTTGCCGTCGATCCTGAGGCGCCGCTGATGGTCTTCATCGGGCGTCTGACCTGGCAGAAGATGGCTGATGTGCTTCTGCACACGGTTCCCGACATGCTGGCCCGCGAGCCAGACCGGCAATTCGTCCTGCTCGGTCAGGGGGACAAGCCTCTTGAGCAGGGATTTCAGGATCTGGCGCGACACTTCCCCGGCCGTGTTTCGATACAGATCGGGTACTCGGAAGGCCTGGCGCATCGTCTTCATGCGGCTGGCGACATTCTCATCCATGGGTCGCGATTCGAGCCCTGCGGGCTGACCCAGCTCTATGCCATGCGTTATGGCACCGTTCCTGTCGTGCGCCCGGTCGGCGGGCTCGCGGATACCGTCGTCGATGCCTCGGACGATGCCCTGGACGGTGGAACGGCGACAGGGTTTCATTTCGCCGAAGCCAGCCGCGAGGCCAAGCTGGCGGCGGTCAATCGCGCCGTATCCCTCTATCGTCGTCCGGAAATCTGGCACCGGCTTCGCCGGGCCGGCATGGATACGGATTTCGGCTGGCAGCGTTCAGCTCGGGGCTACATGGCGGTTTATGAGGGGGCGTGTGCCCGGCCAGCGGAACAGACGATCCGGCCATAGACGGCATCGGGCTTCACGAGGTTCGGCATCGATCACCAGAGCGCGATGACCATGAGTGCGATGACCATGGCTCAATCACTTCACTCTTGAGGAGGGCGGCAGATGATCACGGCAGAAACCCCCGAAACGCGCCAGGAGATCGAAGTTCTGGCCTATACCATCTGGGAAAGCGAGGGCCGGCCCGAAGGCCGTGCCCTGGATCACTGGCTGGAAGCCCTGCGTCGTTTTGAGACCGGTGGTGCAAAACCACCCGCAGGCGGGAAGCGTTCCACGATGCGCAGGAAGGCCGCTGATCAAGATGATGGCGCCGTCCCGGCGCGCACCGCAGCCAAAGCCAGGACGGTCAAAGCCAAGACAGCCAAGGCCAGGACAGCCAAGGCCAAGACGGCCAATCCCACAGGGAAACGGCCGAAATCGCCATCCGCGGCCTCGCACTCCGGCCTGTCCGCAGATCCTTCGGTCACGCGCTCTTCGGGCAGGGCAACCGATTCGCAGTCTGGGTCCGGTTCGGCTTCGCGCCGGGCCCCCCGAGGGTCAAAGACATCCTCATGATCTGACCGGATCCATGGTCGGGGGGGGGCTGCCCGATCGGCAGCCCGACCTACAGCCCGATCTGCGCCCTGACATTCGGCCCGATCCCGGCCCTGCGTGCCTGATGCGAGGCCCGCGACGGCGCCTGGTTCCGATGCCCGTTCCGGCTCTTGAAGGGGGCCCTTGCGAAGGCGGCCTCCTTGCAGAATCCGGGCGAATTCTGTGCGACATTCGTGCGAAATCCGGGTGCGGGTTTATGATGCTTTTTAAATACCGATTATTCCCTTATAGTGGCGCGAATTTTTCGTGATCTTCTCTGGTGCGATACCGGCCTGTCATGAGCCTGTGTCCGACCGGATGGGGTTTGTGCTGCGTGGGGGTTGGAGTCGTGGCGTTCGTCTATAGCGGTGTGGATGTGCGGGTCGTGTCCCATCCTTCCTGCACGATTCATGTGCTCGACCTGCAGGCGGTGATGGATGATGAGGCCTGGAGTCTGTTCTTCCGTGCCTTTCTCGAATCCGTTGCCGATGACCGGCTGTTTCTTGTCATCGACAGCCACAACCGCGACGTGATTTCTCGCGATGGCATTCTCCGAGCCATCGCCGCCTATCGGCGGGCCGGCATCCGTCAACTTCGCCTCGCCTTCATTCTCGGTCCCCAGGGGCATGACGGGATGGTGCGCCTTTTCTGTGCGTTGGCCGATCTTGACGGGTTCGACGGCCTGGCGCGCAGCTTTTCCGCCTGCGAACCTGCCCATGCCTGGCTTCTGGAAGAAGCGGGCCGCTGATGGCCTGGGCGGTCCTGTGCCTCGCGCAGCGGCGTGGTCCAGACAAGTCCTTCCAGACAGTTCCCGGGCCAGACAGTTTCCTGACCAGACAATTCCCGGGATCATGCATCCCGGGACCATGTTAGGATCGCAAGGCCGCGCATGGCGCCCATGGCCAGCCCCTGTGCGCCGAAAGGATGACAGGAGACGAATATGTCCCAGACCTTCCCCCCCCTTCTGACCCGGATCAAGGGCCAGCGCCACGACCTGGGCGGTTTCTCGGTGAACCGCCTTCTGCCGCCGGGCGCACCGGCCCCGGGTCTTGGTCCGCAGCGGAATGCGGTCGGTTCTTTCGTGTTCTTCGATCATTTCGGGCCGGCGCGCTTTGCTCCCGGTGAGGGGATCGATATCCGCCCGCACCCGCATATCGGGATTGCCACGGTCACCTATCTGTTCGAGGGTGAAATACGTCATTGCGACAGCCTTGGCTTCGATCAGGCCATCCGTTCGGGAGCGGTGAACTGGATGACGGCGGGACGCGGCATCGTCCATTCCGAGCGCAGCGATCCGGCTGTTCGTGCTACGGGCGGGCGGCTTCACGGGGTTCAGGCCTGGGTGGCCCTGCCGCGCGAGAAGGAGGAAATGGCCCCGGCCTTCGATCACTACCCTGCTTCCGATCTTCCGGAGGTGCCCTTGTCGGGCGGCGGCAGGCTGCGGCTGATTGCCGGGGACTATCAGGGTGTGCGTTCCCCGGTGGCGACGGCTTCACCTGTCTTCTATGGCGAGGCTTTGATGGAACCGGGAGCAAGGCTGCCCCTTCCCGCCGCGCTGGGCGAACGTGCGCTCTATCCGGTGGAAGGGCGGGTCGTGCTGGGCACGGATCGGATCGAGGGCGGGGATAAGGCGGCGCTGGCCGTGCTTGCCGACGGACCTGACGCCGACGTGATCGCCGAGACGCCCGCCCGGCTGATGGTTCTGGGCGGGGCTCCTCTCGATGGGCCGCGCCGGCTCTGGTGGAACTTCGTCTCAAGCGACCCTGAGCGAATCGAAAGGGCGAAGGAGGACTGGGCCGCCGGCCGCTTCCCTCAGGTTCCGGGGGATGACACCCGAATCCCGCTGCCCGGCGCCTGACGATGGCGACATCCGCACCGTTCCGGATTCTTGGCCTGTGTGGCAGCCTTCGCCGGGCCTCGTTCAACGCCGGGGCCTTGCGGGCGGCCTGCGATCTGGCGCCGCCCGACATTCAGGTGTCCATTGCCGATCTTTCGGATTTTCCTCTTTATGACGACGATCTTCGGGCGCGGGGGTTGCCCCGGGCCGTCGAGCGGCTGGGCGAGGCCATCCGGCAATCCGATGCGCTTCTGTTCTCCTCGCCGGAATACAACTATTCGGTCTCCAGCGTGCTGAAAACGGCGATTGACTGGATATCCCGGCTTCCGGACCGGCCTTACCAGGGGATGTCGGGGGCAATGATGGGGGTCAGCCGCGGCGGCTTCGGCACGGTGCGGGCCCAGTTTCATCTGCGCCAGATCTGCGTGTTCCTGGATATCCGCCTGATCAACAAGCCCGAGCTTCTGATCGGTCAGGGGGCGGACAGGTTCGATGCCTCGGGCACCCTGACCGATACGGAAACGGGGGATCGTATCGTCGCGCTTCTGGAAAGCCTGAAGGCCCATGCCCGGGGGGCTCGCGGCGCTGCGCGGTGAAGCCTCTGCCGGTGACGAGAAAAATCCGCTAGGCTTGGCGGCGGGAGCGCCCTTTTTCTCCCGCACCGCCATGCCTGATCGCCGCCCCCAGCCCAGGAGTCCGTCTCATGGAACGCATCACGATCTCCGTCGATGAATCCCTTCTCGCCGCGTTCGACGGCTACATGCGCACGCACGGCTACCGTAACCGCTCCGAAGCGTTCCGGGATCTGGTTCGCGAACGGCTTGCCTCGACCGATCTGGCCCGGCCCGATGCGGGGCATTGCATTGCCTGCCTGTCCTACGTCTATGATCACAACAAGCGCCAGCTGGCCCGCCGCCTGATCGAGGCCCAGCATGCTCATCACGATCTTGGCGTCACCACCATGCATGTGCATCTCGATCACGACAACTGCATGGAATCGGTGATCCTGAAGGGCCCGGTCGCCAGCGTGAAGGAGTTTGCCGATTCCACCGCGGCGGCCAGCGGCGTGCGCCATGCGAATCTGAATATCGTGCAGATCGATGTGGATGTGGAG
>JBJHAU010000022.1:0-15151 GCA_050480665.1 Alphaproteobacteria bacterium
CCGCCGCGTGAGGCCTGGGATCGATCACCTCCGCGGCCCCTGCCCGGCGGGCGGCCAGAAGCCCGGCCCCGCTGGCCATGCCGCCATGGGTCACGGTCGGTCCATCCTCGATCACCAGAACCCGGCGCCCGGCCAGGCTCTCTGGGAAATCCTGACGGATGACAAGATCGGCATGCAGAATCCCGGCATCGGGATTGGTGGCCCGAATGGCGGCCTCAAGCGCCAGGATATCGGTATCCCTGGCCTCCGCCACCTTCATGATCACCACATGATCGGCCAGGCGCAGGCAGGTTTCGCCGGGATGGAATCCGGTCTCGTCACCGGGGCGCAACGCATCGGCAAGTACCACATGCAGATCGGGTCGGATGAAGGGAAAATCGTTGTTGCCGCCATCCCACAGGATGATCTCGGCCTCCTCCTCCGCCAGGGAGAGAATCGCGGCATAGTCCACACCGGCGAAGACCACCCCGCCGGTTTCGAGATAGGGCTCGAATTCCTCCCGCTCCTCAAGGCTGCAGTTGCTGGCATCGAGGTCTTCCAGGCTGGTGAAGCGCTGCACGCTTTGCCGGGCCAGATCGCCATAGGGCATCGGATGGCGCAGGACGGCGACACGCAGCCCCGTCTGCTGCAAGGCCTTGAGGATCGCCCGGCTGGCCGGGGACTTGCCGCACCCCGTACGCACGGCGGTGACGGCGATCACCGGCCTTCGTGAATCCAGCATCGTCGCACGGGGGCCAAGGCACAGGAAGTCGGAACCCGCCGCCAGAACCCGCGATGCGGTGTGCATCACATCGCCATGGGAGACATCGGAATAGGCGAAGACAACCTGATCCAGCGCCCCTTCCCGGCAGAGCTCGACAAGCCTCTCGGCCGCGACGATGGGGATCCCCTCGGGATAGAGGGGGCCGGAAAGCTCCGGTGGATAGAGACGATTCTCGATCCCCGGAATCTGGGTGGCGCCGAAGGCCACCACCCGGACTGCGGGATCATGACGGTAAACCCGGTTGAAGTTGTGAAAGTCGCGCCCGCCGGCGCCGAGAATCCCGATCCGGCGCAAAATGGCAGGCCCCTGCGCGGGGGAAACGGCCTTGGTTTCGCCCGCGACGGCTGATCCCGCCTGTTTGCCTGTTCTTGCCATCATGATTGCCACTGTGGTTGCTACTGTGGTTGCTGCTGTGATTGCTGCTGTGATTGCCAGAATCCTTCGGGCTCGCAACGAAGCCTAAGCCGGGGCCCCTGCAAATGCCAGCCCTGTCGGGCTTGCGAACAGCCCCGCATCACCCTAACCTGAACCCCGGGTCAGCGGGGGCTGACCGCCTGATCGGGGGGCACGGTTTGATGAAGGATTCACTGCGGGTCTATCTGCCTGTTGCCATTCTGGTGATCGGCGGTTTCCTTCTTGCCTATCGCTTTGTCGATCCGGCACCGCCACGCAGCATCACCATCGCCACCGGCTCTCCGGATGGGGCCTACACCGCCTATGGCCAGCGCTATCAGGAACGGCTTGCCGTTCACGGGGTCACGGTTACCCTGCGCCATAGCCAGGGCAGCGCTGAAAACATCACCCTTCTCGACGATCCGGATTCCGGGGTTGATGTCGCATTTGTGCAGGGAGGCGTGGGGATCCCCGATGCCAGCCCTTCCCTGCGCTCTCTCGCCAGCACCTTTCATGAACCGCTCTGGATTCTGATGCGGAACCCGGAACCGGAACCCAAAGGGCTCGACATCCTCAAGGGCCGCACGCTGGCCATCGGCGCCAGGGGATCGGGAACACGCGTTCTGGCCGAGACCCTGCTTGAAGCCAGCGGGGTCGGCCCGAACGAAAGCCGGTGGATCGAGGTGGGCGGGAACGAAGCTCTCGAACGGTTGCAGCGGGGCGAGGTCGATGCCGCCTTTTTCGTGATCGCCCGCCCCAACACGGCGATGCGCAGCGCCATGGAATCGCCTGAGATCGGCCTTCTGGATTTCCGCCATGCCGAGGCGATGACGCGGCATTTCCCCTATCTGTCGACCATCCGGCTTCCCGAAGGCGGGCTCGATCTGGCAAGACCCCTGCCCCCGCGCGACCTTACCCTCGTTTCCCCCACGGCGACCCTTGTCATCCGCGAAGGCCTGCACCCCGCGCTTCAGGATCTTCTGCTCGGGGCGGCGCAAAGAATCCATGGCGATGCGACCCTGACAACCTCGGCCGAGACCTTTCCCTCGTCACGTTATGTCGATTTTCCACTGAGTGAAGACGCCATCCGCTACTTCCAGTCCGGCCCGACCTTCCTGCGTCGGGTGCTGCCCTTCACCGTGGCCATCCAGGCCGAACGCCTGATGATCATGCTGATTCCCCTCATCACGCTGATGATCCCGCTGATGAGACTGGCCCCGCCCTTCTATCAGTGGACCGTAAGGCGGCGGATCTTTCGCTGGTATCGGGCGCTGCGCAAGATCGAGGACAGCTGGGCCGCCGATCCGCATCCTGCGGCACGGGCCCGGCTGCTCAAGGAGGTCGACCGGATCCAGGAACGGGCGGGCGAGGTGCATGTTCCCCTCGCCTATGCCGAGGATCTCTACCATCTGCGCCAGCACATCGCCTTCGTGCGCCAGCGGATCGGCCAGACGGCACAGCCCGTGACAGAACCGGAACCGCAGGGCGCGCCGCACGGCGAACCGGCCTAGACTCCCGGGCAGGTCGCGGTCACCCCGCCATCGACCACAAGACACTGGGCGGTGATGTAGGAAGCCTCGTCCGAGGCGAGGAACAGGGCCGCCTGCGCCACATCCCAGCCGGTGCCCATACGCCCGAGCGGCACCAGCGCATCGCGTGCGGCCCTGTAGGCTTCCGCGGTTTTGAAGCCCTTGATCTCGTAGCTTTTCCTTGTCCCGACCTTGCGCTGAATGAAGGGGGTATCGATATAGCCGGGCAGCACGCAGTTGGCGCGTATGCCCGCATGGGCATATTGAAGGGCAATGTTGCGTGTCAGTTCGTTCAGCGCGCCCTTGGCCGCCGAATAGGTGGCCGTCGGCACGTTCAGATGGCGGATCGAGGCTATGGAGGAAACATTCACGATCGCCCCGCCGCCCTGTTTCACCATCACCGGCACGGCCGCCTGACACCCCAGAAGAACCGAAGTGGCATTCCGGTCGAAGGTGGCGCGCCAGTCGTCCAGGGTGATCTCTTCAAGCCGCCGCCCGGGGCCCTGACCCCCGACATTGTTGTGCAGGACATCCAGCCTTCCGAAGCTCTCGATACAGGCGGCCACCATCGCGTCCACGGATTCCTTCTCGGTCACATCGGCGGTGAAGCTTCGGCATTGTCCGCCCTCTTCCTCGATGATGCGACGCGTTTCCTCTCCTGCTTCGGATCGGTTGTCCACGGCCAGAACCCTGGCGCCCTCGCGGGCATAGAGCACCGCCGCCGCCTTGCCATTGCCCCATCCCGGCCCGATCGAGCCCGCCCCGGTGACAAGAACCACCTTGCCTTCCATCCGGCCGGGGCGGCTCTGCGTCCTGTCTGTCATGATGCAACATTCCTTTTTCCTGTCTCCCGCAGGCAAGGGCACCATCCTGCCTTCCCGACCACGGTCGGGGGATTCCTCATCCGGTCTTATGCCGTCTAGAACGGGCCGATATCCTCGAACTCCGCAGCGTAATCGGCGATGGCTGAGGGAAGATCATAGGCCGGCATCCAGCCGAGCTTCGACTTCGACGCGGAAAGATCCAGCGCGGTCGGGCGATCCTTCGCCGGGGCCTTGCCGATCACCTCGACATCCAGCCCGGGATAGACGGCCCGCACCGCCGCCAGAAGATCGTCGAAGGATGATACCACCCCGCTTCCGGCGTTGAAGGCGATCTGATCGGGTGCCTCGCGGGTGGCCGCTGCGTCGAGGATCCGACCGATATCCTTCGCGTAGACATATTCATTGGCGGCGGTCTGATCGGAAGGAATCCGGGCGGTGCGGCCCTCGAATCCGGCGCGCAAAAGCTCATGCACCTTTTCGCCGCCGCCGGATCCGGACCAGAAATGGCCGTTGCCGATCACATTGGCCGGACGCACGATGACCAGTTCGAAGCCGTAGCGGTTGTGGTAAGCCTCCAGAATCAGTTCCTTGGCCACCTTGGAATTTCCGTAGCCGCGCCCCTGGCCACGAGGAAAATCCTCGGCCATGAGAGGAGGAATCGCGGGGCGGCGCAGGTCATAGACCCCGAAGGTGGAAACATGAACCAGGCGGCGCACCCCGCTGAGGCGAACCGCTTCCGCCACATTGATCGTTCCCTGAATGTTGATCTGAAAGCCGGTATACAGGGCCTGATCGACCCTGCCGCCGATGAGGCCCGCGCTGTGCACCACGGTTTCACAGCGATGTTCGCGAAGCGCGGCAATCAGGGCGGGAAGATCGCGCACATCCCCCCGGATCAGCGGCACTTCGGCCTTCAGCTTGCGGGCGAGGAACGCGGCGCGCGGTTCGGGATCGAAAAAGACAACATCCTCGCCGCGATCGAGGGCGCAGCGGGCAAAGGCGGTTCCGATCAGCCCGGCACCGGTGATCAATGTGGTCATCTGCTGGTTCCTTCTGTCCCGAATGAAAATGCGCAAGGGTCAGAAGCAACAGAAGCGCCCACCTGGTCACCCCGGCCTTGCCTCTTTCCCCTGTATCCCCGTTCCCTGTGCTCCTGTTCCCTGTGCCCCCGGTTCCGACCCGAGGGTATCGTGTTCTTGCCGACGGCGGCATGGCTTTGTGGTAAATCACCTCGCAGACAGCCGCAACCCCTCTGCTGCCCTCGAAATGGAGACCGTCTCTCGTGAACATGGACCTGACCCAGATCGCCCGCGCCTATGCCCTGGCTGCGGCCAAACACGCCGGACAGACCCGAAGCTGTTCCGGCGAGCCCTATATCAACCATCTGGCGGAAGTGGCGCATCTGCTCGCCTATGCGACCGATGGCATCGATTCCGAACTGGTCATGGCCGGGGTGCTGCACGATATCGTGGAAGATACCGATGCAACCCCCGCCCTTCTTCAGACCCTGTTCGGTGCCCAGGTTTCCCTTGTGGTTTCGGAGGTCACCGATCCCGCCCATGTGGACGAGGCCACCCGGCGCAGGCTTCAGGTCGACCATGCGCCAAAGCTCAGCAACCGTGCGAAGCTTCTCAAGATCGCCGACAAGACTTCCAATCTTCGCGAAAGGCTGGCCTTTCCGCCAAACCTTCCCCCGGAAGAAATTCGCGCCTATATCCGCTGGGGTTTCGATGTGGTGGCCGGCTGCCGTGGCCTGAACGAACGCCTCGACGCGGCCTTCGATGCCACGCTTGAGGATTGCGAAGCCCGTTTCGGCCCTGTTCGATAGGCCGGGGCCTTTCCTCGGGCCCCGGCAAGACAGGGGCGGGCGAGCCTCTTGCTCTGGCTCGGGATCAGGCTCTCAGGGGGCGATCCGGCCACTGTCCAGCCAGGCACGATCATAGGCGAACAGGATGTCGCCCTCGGGCACCGGGCGATCCGGATGCGCTTCGGGATAGCTGAAGCTGGAAAGAATGGCGCGCAGAACATTGATCCGGGCGCGCCGCTTGTCGTCGGTCGCCACGACATGCCATGGCGTGAGCGGGGTGTGGGTTCTTTCCAGCATCCGGTTGCGGTATCGGCTGTAATCCTTCCAGCGGGCGACCGCCACCCGATCGATGGGACTCGTCTTCCAGGTGGCCAGGGGATCGGAACGACGCCTCTCCAGTCTTCGCTTCTGCTCGTCCCGGCTGATATCCAGGTAGTATTTGCCGAGACGGATTCCCGACTTGACCAGCATCATCTCGAAGGGAACCACGCTTTCCATGAAGGCTTCATAGTCCGCTTCGGTGCAGAAGCCCATGACCGGCTCGACCCCGGCCCGGTTGTACCAGCTTCGGTTGAACAGGACCAGTTCCTGCGAGGCCGGAAGATGCGGCACATAGCGTTGAAAATACCATGAGTTCCGATCCCGTTCGGTCGGCTTGCCCAGAGCCACGATCCGGGTCTCCCTTGGGCTGGCATGGGCTGTGAGTCTCTTGATGATCCCGTCCTTGCCGGATCCATCGCGCCCTTCGAACAGGATCAGGACGCGTTCCCCCCTGTCGATAAGATGGCGTTGCAGCTTGACCAGCTCGATCTGCAGGAATCGCAACTCTTCCCGGTAAGGCTTTCGACCGAGCAACCGCTCCTGACGCTTGCTGCCAGCGCCGCGATCGGCCTTCGGCTGTTTCGAAGCAACCATCACTCCCCCCGGATTCCCGCATCGCGCCCGATGGCCTGAAGCGCCGTGCGGAGTCCATCCCGGTCGAGGCTCTCGAGCGGAAGCGCAAGGAAAGCCCGAATCATGCCGCGAAGCATCATGTAGGCCCGCTCGAATGCCTCCCGGCGCAAGGGATCCGCCCCCTGAACGGCAGCGGGATCGTCGATTCCCCAATGCACGGTCAGGGGATGGCCCGGCCAGATCGGACAGGCCTCGCCCGCCGCATTGTCGCAAACCGTGATCACAAGATCGATGGCAGGCGCCCCCGGCCCGGCAAAGACGTTCCACGACTTCGAGGCCAGATCGTGCACCGCATGCCCACGGGCTTTCAGAAGCGCCACGGCATCGGGATTGATGGCCCCTCTGGGCCGGCTGCCGGCGCTGTAGGCAGCGAACCGTCCCTTGCTCTCGTCACGCAACAAAGCTTCCGCAAGGATGCTGCGGGCCGAGTTCGCGGTACAGAGAAACAGGACGGAACGAACGGGGGCAGGCGTACTGGAATCATCTGCGGGCATGTCCTTGGGCTCCATCTCCTTGGGCTCCATCGAGTCGATCTTTCATCCGGCGGGGATCCAGGAAACAACGGGAAAGGCAGTCTAGACCGATTTCGCTCCGCCATGAAAACCCGATAAAACCCCGATGATGGCTCCGGGGTGACGGAACCCTGCCCACAGGACACCGACAGGATACTGACAGAAGACTGATCGGCATGATCGTATTGCGCGTAGAAAGTCAGTGCGACCCCTTTTCCGCAAGCCCTTTTCACAGCGGGCCTTTTTCGTCGATTCCGGGCTACACTGGCCACCCTTCCCCAGGAACCCGGCCTGAACAGTGCCCCCCCGAACAACGAGGAGCAGACGAACCATGACAGCGGCGCCCTTGGCGGTTTACGGACTGAAATCCTGCGACAGCTGCCGCAAGGCACGGCGCTGGCTTGCGGAACAGGGCATGAAACACGACTTTTTCGATCTGCGCGAAGATGGCCTTGATGCCGCCACCTTGCGCGGCTGGGCCGAAAAAGCCGGTTGGGAAACGCTTCTGAACCGCCGGTCGACAAGCTGGCGTGCCCTGCCCGAAGCCAGGCGGGAGGGGCTCGATTTCGCCAAGGCGCTGGCCCTGATGCTGGAGATGCCGACGCTGATCAAGCGTCCGGTTCTCGTTCTGCCCGGCGCCGTGCATGCGGGATTTGATGAAACGGCCCGAAACGCCTGTCATGCCCTGATGCAGGGCGACAGGCCATGAGCGCCCCCCCTCCCCGCAATCCCATGGCCCGCAGGGTCGTTCCCGGCGGAAGGCTTTGCCGCATCGAGGAGATCGTTGACCGCGGCAGCCTTGCCTTCGTTGTCCGTGCCGGCAGCCGCGAGATCGAATTCTTCGTGGTTGGCGCCCCGGACACCGAAGGCGGGGTCCGGGCCTGGATGAACTACTGCCCGCATCTGCACCAGCCCCTGAACTGGCGGCATGAATCCTGCCTGACCCGGGATGGCGAGCGCATTCTCTGCATCGTGCACGCGGCAAGCTTCAGCCGGGATCGCGGCGAAATGATCACCGGACCGGAATCGCAGGATCGTCAGTTGATCGCCGTTCCGCTTGCGCTGGAGGGGCAGGATATCCTGCTCGCCACGGAAGAGGTCCTTTGCACCCTTCCCGATCCCTGGATCCGCAAGGACGCTTCCACAGGCAGGAACATCGGAACCGGAAAGTCCGAAACTAGGCCCGAATGAAATCTTCCATCCTGGGCGCCACCCCCGCCTTCTTCATTTCCTGAAGCCAGAGCGCATGAATGCGAGGATCCTGATCCTCGTATTCGATCTGCATGCCGCCCTCATCCACCTTCTGGGCAAACATGCCGTCGGGACGCCAGATATCCTTCTTGCCCTGGGTCATGGGGTAGCGGACGCTGCCCATCTGGATCGCCAGGTAGCGCGAGGGACCTTCGGAAATGTTGAAATGCTGATGGAACATCTGATCCGGCGGGGCATAGATCACCCCATGCTGCCAGTCGGCCCGATGCCAGTCCTTCTCGCCTTCATACCAGAGCAGCGAATAGCCCTTGCCGGTCACGGCATGGATGACCACCCCGTTCTGGTGCCGATGGGCCTTCTTGTAGGTTCCCGGTGGCATTTCCGAACAGTGGCACCCGATCGAACCTTCCGCCAGGATGAAACGAAGATTGGTGCCTCCGGCGCCCCGTGTCGGCATGGCCTTGAGCTCGAAATGGCTAAGATCGGCCACGAAATTCGTCTCCCACTGGTGGCGGCCCTGAAGCACGTCGATATATTCGCCTTCCCCTGAAAAATACGACTCCGCCCCGGCGCGTTCGGGAAAGCGGGCGGGATTGTCCCAGATGAAATCCTCGCGGCGGAACAGGTTGAACAGGAAGGTCAGGTTGTTGGTGGCGGCAAGACGGACCGGTTCGCTGCCGGATCCGTTGAAATGGCGATATCGGGCATTCAGCGGCACCGAAAACAGGGAACGCGGCCCCCATTCGAAACTGTGGCTGCCCTGCTCGGTTTCCACGGTGGTCGAACCGTGGCCCGAAAGAACATAGATCACCTCTTCATAGATATGCCGGATCGGCTCCGAAGCACTGCCGGGGGGCAGTTCATGAAGGAAGCTGGTGAGAAAATCGTCGCGCCCCTTTACATGGCAGATCGCTCCGCGCATGCCGAAGCGGGGCCATGGCGCGGTTTCAACCTTCAGCATGTCGATGGCAAAATCCTCATGGATCGGCACGCCCTGGGCTTCCACCCAGTCGAGATACGGGTCGAGCAGAAACTTGCGTTCCCGGTCGCGTGAATGGGGGGCGCTTGGCGAAGCGATCGTGTCTGTCATGCGTCGTCCCTGTCCTGTTGTGAGCCGATGGCCCTTGTTGGGCAGGCCATTCTGACATCCCCGGCCTGCATCGTGAACCCCCCGGACACGGGAAACCGGTGTCAGGCGGAAGCGCCTGCGCCAACCCCGTGAACAGGAAAAAGGAAGAACAGGAAGCCCGCTCAGGCGGCGCCAGGCCAGGGTGGCGGAGAGACGGAAGATGGAGCGTTCAGGCAAAGGACAAGGCGCGAGACGCCGGTTCCGGCGATCGGGGGTGAACGATGAACAACGCCCTCCTGACCCGGGCTGTTCTGATCAGGGTTCATGTGCATGGACCCTGAATCCTTCAGTGATTGTTCCTGTGCATCCCCGGAAAGCGTGCCTTGAAAGAGGGCCACCGAGAAGCGGGAGAGCCGCCGAAGGGGACCGTAATAGAACCTCTGCCTTGCCAGGGCTTGTTCCCTGTGGCATTCGGGGACGTATTCTGTTCCGGGGCCCCGATAGGTGCAGATCAGGCGCAATACCACCCGGTCGCAATGAAATTTCCAGCAGGCGTCATCACGGACATGATCGAGACGCAGATCCACATGATCCAGCGACATCATCTCGGCGAACCGGGCCGTCAGGTGGGCAATATCGTCCAGAAAAGCCCGACCCCCCTGCTCCCGGACCGGAACAGGGTCCGAAAAAAGGCTGAGCACCCCTTCACGAACCTGATCGGGGCGCAGCAGCAGGCGCCCGTCGGGAAACTGATCAGGCTTCAGCGCATCGAGCCAGTGTGCCATCGATCCCTCGATCGTGCCACCCTGCCCCGGCCGCTCCCAGACCTTCAGCCCGGGGCCGTAGGCAAGCGCATCCCCGGGCGACAGAACTCCCGGGGGCGAGGCATGGCATGCCACACCCCCTTCATGAGCGGAATGGCGGGTCTCTGCGTTCGGCATCATCGTCACTCGCTTGCTTTCGTGTAGTGTTACATTGTAACATCACCAAAGTCCACGTCTTTGAGAACCCGCCCCGGTTGTGGCAGGTTCCCGATGAGGGAACACCCCGATAAGGAATGATCATGGCCAAGCCATCAGACTATGATCCCTGTCTCGACAGCGGCTGCGCCGGAAATCATGAGCCCGATGAACGGCTCGCCATGGCCCAGATGTTGTGCGAGGCGCGTGGCGTTCAGCTGACGCCGCTCCGTCACAAGGTTCTCGAGCTGCTCTGGCGCCATCACGGCCCGATTGGGGCCTATGAACTGATGGACAGGATGAAAGCGGAATCGGGCCATCCGGTGTCGCCGCCCACGGTCTATCGCTCTCTCGAATTCCTGATGCGCCAGGGCCTTGTCTCGAAGATCGAAAGCCTGAATGCCTATGTGCCCTGCAGCCATCCGGAAAGGCCGCATGATTGCCTGTATTTCATCTGTGAATCCTGCGGCGATTCGACCGAGCGTGAAAATCCGGCCCTGGTGGCCCTGCTCGATGCCAAGGCCGCGGAAATGGGATTCCGGATCGCCCGCCATACGGTTGAGGTCGCCGGAACCTGCGCCCGCTGCGCCGAAGCCGCCAATCGCTAGGCCCCGGTGACAAGAGAAAGCCTGATGAGCAAAAGACATGCCTCTTCGCAGGAGCGAATCCCCGTCCTGATCCTGACCGGCTTTCTGGGAAGCGGGAAATCCACCCTTGTGACACGCATCCTGCGCGATCCCCGGTTCAGTGACAGCGCCGTGGTCGTCAACGAGTTCGGCGAGGTGGGTCTTGACGGCTTTCTGGTGGAGCACAGCCCTGACCAGCTTGTCGAGATGACCACCGGGTGTCTCTGCTGCACGATCCGTGGCGACATCCGGCGCACCCTTCTCAACCTGTACGAACGACGCGCCAGGGGCGAGATTCCCCTGTTCAGCAGGCTGATCATCGAAACCACCGGCCTTGCCGATCCGGCACCGGTGATTCATACCCTGACCGGGGAAACGGCCCTTCATCGTCGCTACACGCTCGAAGGGATCGTGACCACGGTCGATGCCGTCAACGGCCTCGCGACCCTCGACGCACATGAAGAAAGCGTGAAGCAGGTGGCCGTGGCCGACAGGCTGGTCCTGACCAAGACCGACCTTCTCGATCAAGGCGTTGGCGAAGGCAGGCTGAAGGATCTTCGGCGCAGACTGAAGGCGCTCAATCCCTCGGCGCCCTGCCTCGACCGCAGGGATCCCGCCTTCGATCTTCGGCGCCTGCTCACCATCGGTATTCCGACCGGCAGCGATGGCAGGCCGGATATCCGAAGATGGCTGGAAGGTGAGGCCCCGGAAGGCAAGTCCCGCGATGGCGATCCCCGGCCTGGGCCGGACGGCGAAACCGCGCCCATTGCCGCCAGCGCCCGTTCCGGACATGAGCATGGAGATGCGCAGAACCATCACCACGACCATGACCATGACCACAACCATGACCACAAGCACGGAGAGGACATCCATGCCTTCGGGGTCGTGCTGGATCATCCGATGAGCACCCTCGCCTTCACGACCGCGCTTCAACTTCTCATCGCCAACCAGGGCGAGCGCCTGTTGCGGGTCAAGGGGATCGTGGCCCTGGCCGAAACCCCTGATTCTCCCATCGTCATTCATGGCGTTCAGCACATCATGCACGAACCTGTCCGGCTCGACTGCTGGCCGGATCAGGATCGACGCACGAAACTGATGTTCATCACCCGGGGGATCGAAGAAAGAACGCTTCAGGATTTCTTTCAGGCCTGGACCCGGGCCGGATACGAGAATCCTGAACCCATGCCTGCCGAATGACCCGACAGCCCCCGGGACCGGAACCGCATGATCGCGCACAGGGCCGCAAAGCCCGGGTGCATGGTCGGGGCTTGCGGGCTGCGCCTCAAGACAAGCATTTGACATCCCTCTTCCGATAGGCTTCAACACCGGGCATGGTCTGCATCATCGTGGATATCCTCGCCCTATGACCCCCCCCCTGCGTGCCGCTGTTCTCGGTTGCGGACATTTCGGCCGCTACCACGCCGAAAAATATGCAGCCATGGACGATGTCGATCTTGTCGCTGTCGTCGATCACGACATCAAGGCGGCAAGGGCGGTGGCAGAGCGCCATGGGGTGCGGGCGGAAACCGACTGTTCGGCCATTCTCGGATCCGGTGAGGAAGCGGTCGATCTTGTCAGCATCGCCACCCCCACCTCGACCCACGAAGCCGTGGCCATCCCCTTCCTCGAACGGGGAATCCATGCGCTGGTGGAAAAGCCGATTGCGGAAACCCTTGAAAGCGCGGATGCCATGCTTGCCGCAGCCGTGAAAGGGGGCGCCTTCCTGCAGATTGGCCACATCGAACGCTTTTCCATGGCCTATCGGGCGATCCGAAGCCGGATCACCCGGCCCCTCTATATCGAATCCTACAGAATTGCCTCGTTCAATCCACGCATTCGCGATGTGAATGTGGTGCTCGATCTGATGATCCACGATATCGATATGGTTCTGGCCCTTATCGATTCGCCCCTTGTCAGGGTCGATGCCGTGGGCGCGCCGGTGATCACCAAACAGGAAGACATCGCCAACGCCCGCCTCAATTTCGAGAACGGATGCGTGGCCAACATCACCGCAAGCCGGGTCAGCGACAAGACGGAACGCACCATGCGAATCTTTCAACCGGACAGCTATACCGTGGTGGATTTCCACAAGGGCCAGATCCGTCACATGACAAAAGGGGGGAAACCGCTTTTTCCCGGCTATCCCGGGATTCAGCAATACAAGGAAAGTTTCGAGGCCGAGGATGCCTTGGCGGCGGAAATCCGCGCATTCGTCGATTCGATCCGATCTGGACATCCCCCCCAGGTCGATGGAATGGCGGGCCGAAATGCCCTTGATGCGGCCATCCGCATCGGCACCTCTCTCCGAGAGCATCTTGACCTCGTTTCCCGGGAATATTCCCTGTGACCAAGGATTCCCCTTCCCCTGTGGCGCCCGTGAATCTGGTGGCGCAGTATCAACGCCTGAAGCCGGAGATCGATCGCAACATCGCCGCCGTGCTGGAACACGGGCGCTTCATTCTGGGCCCCGAGGTCAGCGCCTTCGAGCAGGCGATCGCGGAATTCGCCGGCGCACGGCATGCGATCAGCGTTTCCAGCGGTACCGATGCCCTGGTCATTGCCCTCTGGGCGAGAGGGGTTGGTCCTGGTGATGCGGTCTTCGTGCCCTCCTTCACCTTCTCGGCCACCGCCGGCGCCGTGCTGATGGCGGGGGCCAGCCCCGTCTTCGTCGATGTCGATCCTGAAACCTTTCTCATGGATCCCGCTGCGCTTGAGCAGGCCATCATGCGGACGAAGGCGTCTGCCATGCTGCGACCGCGCGCCGTGATGCCGGTGGACCTGTTCGGCCTTCCCGCCGATTACCGCCGCCTCGAGGCGCTCTCTACCGCCGAAGGCCTGGCCCTGATCGCCGACGCTGCCCAGAGTTTCGGCGCCGCACGGGAAGAGCGGAAGGTCGGCACCCTCGCCCCACTGACCGCCACATCCTTCTTTCCCACCAAGCCCCTGGGAGCTTTCGGCGATGGCGGCTGCCTCTTCACCGAGGACAACGACACGGCGGAACTCTGCCGGTCGATCCGCATGCATGGGCAACAGAACGACGACCAGCAGCACCGCAAGGGCATGACCGGACGCCTGGATACCCTTCAGGCCGCGATTCTCATGGCCAAGCTTGCCATCTTCCCCGAAGAGCTGGATGCCCGCGAGCGGATCGCCCGTGCCTATGATGAAGGGCTTGCCGACCTCGATCCGCTGCTGCGCTGTCCGGTTCGCCCGGGCCAGTGCCGGTCGGCCTGGGCCCAGTACACGATTCGCGCCACGCGCCGCGACCATCTCGAAGCCATGCTCAACGCCGAAGGTGTCATGGCGCGCGTCTATTACCGCAAGGCTGTGCATCTGCAGGATGCCTTTCTTGCCCATGGCGAAGGCCCGGGCTCCCTTCCGGTGACGGAATCCCTGTCGAACGAAGTCCTGAGCCTGCCCCTGCACCCCTATCTGAGCGATCAGGAGATCGACCGGGTGATCGACACCACCCGCCGTGCCGCCAGAAGCTGAGAGGCCGCAGATCCTGCTTGCCTCCCGTGTGCTGTCTCTGACATGATATCGTCTATCGTCGATGAACGATATGATGTCCGCCTATGCGACAGGATGTGATGTCCGGGAGTTGAACCCATGCCTTCCCTCCACGACAGAAAGCCGCTCCCCCGCAGCCCCGATTCTCGCGCCCTGCCTGATTTTCGCGCCCTGAACGACAGCCGGGCCAGGCCCTGCCCTGCCGGCGATGAGAACCGCCGGGAAGAGCATCGCGGCGAGCCCCATTCCGGCGAGAATCATTCCGGCGAGAATCATGGCGCCAATCAGCCTCACCATGATCGCGCCGGGGCGGGCTCCTTCGATCCGGCGGGGACCTTCGACGAACAGGCCGTCGCCTCGCTGGCCCGCGCCCTGGGCCATCCCGCGCGTGTACGCATCCTCCTTCTGCTGCTGCAACGCAGCGAATGCGTGGGCTGCGACATCGTGGATGATGCCGGACTTGCCCAGTCGACCATTTCGGAACATCTCCGCCTGTTGAAGCAGGCCGGCCTTGTCACGGCCCAGCCATCGCCTCCCCATACCTGCTACCGACTGAACGGAGCGGTTCTGGCGCCGCTGATCGCCATGCTGCAGGCGCTCTCTCGATCCCCGAACGCTCCTTCCGAAGCCGATCCCTGCAACGATACGGGATCCATCTGCTTCCGCTGGGACGGCGCCTCGCAGCGCCAGCGCTGACTCGCTCCCGGCCCCGGGCGCTCGGGCCCGACCACGTTCAGGCATAACCACGTTTCAAGAAGGACGCCATGCCCCGCTTCGAGAAATATCTGTCCCTGTGGATCGCTTTGTGCATCCTCGCCGGGCTCGCGCTCGGATCCCTGTTTCCCGGCCTGTTCCATATTCTGGCCCGGCTTGAATACGCATCGATCCATCTTCTGGTCGCGGTGCTGATCTGGTTCATGGTCTACCCGATGATGGTGGCGGTCGATTTCTCATCCCTGCGCCATATCGGTGACCGCCCCAAGGGGCTTGTGA
>JBJHAU010000023.1:0-14784 GCA_050480665.1 Alphaproteobacteria bacterium
GTGGAAGAACCCGGACACCGGCGATCATCTGGCCAGCAGCATCAGCACGAGCAGCGCCAGGATCGCCAGCGCCTGAAGGCCGACACGCCAGCGCATGAGCCGGTTGGCCCGAATCGGGCTGCCGCTGCTGCGGATCATGTTGACAAGTCCCGCCGTCAGAACAACGAAGGTCAGGATGGCCAGGGCGCCGATAAGCCAGGGAAGGAATGCCTGCATGGTCACCTCATGATCCGGCGGAAAGGATCGGGGCGATCCTCCCGAGCCCGGGGGCGCCGTTCCGGTTTGCGGCGAAGGTTTCGGGCCCAGGCGGCGCCATGATTCTCATGGACGGGGTTGAAGAAGGGCCCGGGCGATCACCGTGGCCTGAATCTCGGCCGCCCCTTCGAAAATGTTCAGGATCCGCGCATCCACAAGCAGCCGGCTCGCCGGATATTCGACGGCATAGCCGTTGCCGCCGTGAATCTGCACGGTATTGTCCGCCGCCGCCCAGGCGGTGCGGGCGCCGAGCAGCTTGGCCATGCCAGCCTCGCGGTCGCAGCGTTGGCCTGCATCCTTCCGGCGGGCGGCGAAGAAGGCCAGCTGGCGGGAGATCATCACCTCCACCGCCATCCAGCCCAGCTTGCCTGCGACCCGGTCGAACTCCGCGATCGGCCGGCCGAACTGGCGGCGGTTGCGGGCGTAATCCAGGGCCAGCTCCAGGGCATTCTGGGCCACGCCGTTGGCGCGCGCCGCCGTCTGGATGCGCGCGGCCTCGAAGGTCTGCATCAGCTGCTTGAAGCCCTGGCCCTCGACCCGGCCGAGAAGATTCGCTTCCTCAACCGGGAAATCGTCGAAGCCGATCTCGTATTCCCGCATGCCGCGATAGCCCAGAACCTCGATCTCGGTTCCGGCCATGCCCGGCGCCGGGAAGGGATCGGCTTCGGTGCCTCGCGGCTTTTCCGCGAGCAGCATGGAAAGCCCCTGCCAGCCGGTGCTGTCGGGATCGGTGCGAACCAGAAGGGTCATCAGGTCGGAACGCGCCCCGTGGGTGATCCAGGTTTTCTGCCCTGTCACCCGCCACTGGCCATCCTTTCGCACCGCACGGCAGCGAAGGCTCCCGAGATCAGAGCCGGTGTTGGGTTCGGTGAAGACGGCGGTGGGAATGATGGCGCCGCTTGCGATTCCGGGCAGGAAACGGGCCTTCTGATCGTCGGTGCCGGCGATCAGGATCAGCTCTCCGGCGATGTCGGTCCGGGTCGGAAGCGAGCCGGCGCCAAGATAGCCCCGGGACAGTTCCTCGGTGACGATGCACAGCGCCGTGCGCGACATGCCAAGGCCACCATGGGCTTCCGGAAAGGTCAGGCCGAAAACGCCAAGGGCGGCCATCTCGTCGAGAACATCGTCCGGAATCAGGGCATTGGCCCGATGCCAGTCCTGGGCGTAGGGGGCGAGACGTTCATCGGCGAAACGGCGAAACTGATCCTGCACCATCAGAAGCATGCTGTCTTCCAGCCCCGGATCGGGGAAACGGCCTTCCCCAAGCGCTTCGGCGATGGCCCGCCGTGCCGCGATTCCATGGCCATCGCGGATCAGGGATTCGAGGGCGGGATCGTCAAGCGGGGCGATATCATCGCGCTCGAGGCCAAGATCGGCGGGGCGGACGATCTCACCCTGGCTCATGGCGATTCCACCGCGAATCTGGGCCAGATATTCGCCGAAGGCGGCTTCCGTCATGGTGGTTTCCAGGGGGCTCAGGGTGCCGGCCTCGTCCAGCCGGTCGCGCCAGGCCAGCATCTGGCGCAGGGCTTCGGCATAGGTGGCCATCCAGGCCAGGCCGTGGGCGGCGAACTGGCAGGCATTCAAGCCGTCCTGTCCGGCGGCGGCGATCCTGTCCGACACCCGATCCCGTGCCCGCGCCACGATCCGGTCGGCGGCCTCGAGCCCAAGGGCGAGGCGGTCGCGATCCTGCGAGGAACGGGGGGAAGGGGCGGTCATGCGGAACTCCTGATGATCGGGAACGAGGGGAGGAATCCTGTCGTGTTCATGGCGTGTGGCCCGGCTTGCTGCGGGGCGGGGGGATGTCGATGGGCCGCGGCGGGTTCCGGGCCGTGGGGAAAAGGGCGGTGGTCTGCTCCTGCTACGATGGGGCGTGGCGGTCGGATGATCCGGCGGCTAGAATGGCGCCAGGGCCCCGGCTCTCGCGGCAACGCATGGCCCGGGCAAGATGTGGCATGGGCAAGATGGCGTCAAGCCGTTGCGGTCAGATCGGTAAGTGAGGGCAGGAGCATCATGGCGGGAAACGATCATGGCAAAGCAGGGCCTGTCCGGGAGGTTCGTACCCTTGCCGGGCCGGGTTTCGGTCCGGTTTCCGAAGGCCGGCCCGATTGTCTCGTGGTGATGCTTCATGGTGTGGGCGCCGATGGCGATGATCTGATCGGCCTTGCCCCGGAGCTGGCGAAAGCGTTGCCAAAGGCTCTCTTCCTTGCGCCCGACGGGCCCGAGCCCTGCGACATGGCGCCGATGGGGCGACAGTGGTTCAGCCTGCTTTCGCGCGAGCCCGGATGTCTGGAATCCGGGGTGCGGCGGGCGGCGGGCGATCTCGATGCCTTTCTTGGCGATCTGCTTGCGCGCGAGGGGCTCGGCCCGGACAGGCTGATCCTGCTCGGCTTTTCCCAGGGTGCTATGGTGGCCCTTCATGCCGGATTGCGCGGTACGTTCTGCCCCCGGGCGGTGATTGCCCTGTCCGGAACCCTGCTGGCGGCGGAAACCCTTGATCGGGAACTTCTTCATCGTCCCCCGACCCTGATTCTTCATGGGGATGCCGATCCCGTGGTTCCGGTGATCGCCGCCGATCATGCGAGGGATATTCTGGGCCGGGCCGGGCTGGTGCCTGCGGTTCACATCCTGCCCGGGCTCGGACACGGGATCGACGAACGCGCCCTGGCCCTGATCCGCAGGTTTCTGGCTCCCGGCCTGTCCGGAACGCCGTCCTGAAGCGTTGCCTGGCCTGCCGGTTTCATCCCGGCGGCCTCTGGCCATGCCCTGCCCCTTGTGCTCGTTGCGTCTGACTTGCCAGTGTCATGAATCTGGTGTAGCCCAGATCGGGCCGTCTGTTGCGTGGCCTTGTGGACGCGGGTAGACGTGGAAGCGGGAGACTCGGGTGTTCGCCACTCCGGAAAGTTGTCCAGCGCTGGTTCTGAACGCCGATTTCCGGCCGCTCAGCTATTTCCCCCTTTCCCTGTGGTCCTGGCAGGATGCGATCAAGGCGGTCTTTCTTGATCGGGTCAACATCCTTGCCCGTTACGATCTCGAGGTTCGCAGCCCGAGCTTTTCCCTGGCCCTGCCTTCGGTGGTGGCGCTGAGGGATTATGTTCCCTCCGAACGCCGTCCGGCCTTTACCCGCTTCAATGTCTTTCTGCGCGACCGCTTCACCTGCCAGTATTGCGGAACACCGACATCGAGCGAAGCCCTGACCTTCGATCATGTCATTCCGAAGTCGCGCGGCGGGATCACCAGCTGGGACAATGTGGTGGCGGCCTGCGAACCCTGCAATCTGCGCAAGGCGAATCACTGGCCCCGGGATATCGGGATGCTGCCGCTCAGGCCTCCCTCCCGGCCCAGCGTCCGCGAGCTGCAGGCCAATGGCCGGGCCTATCCGCCCAACTATCTGCACGAAAGCTGGCGCGACTTCCTCTATTGGGATTCCGAGCTGGAGCGAGGCTGAACCCGCCCTGTTTCCCAAGATTCACAAACGTTCCGAAAGCCAGATGGCGGCTCGGGTTCCCCGACGGATAAGTCGGGTCGCCAAATCATGGGCCGGTGCCCGGGCGGCACCTTCCTCAAGGGCGAGGTCGTGGTGGGCAATCTCATCCTCACGGGCCTGATCGATCAGGGCGGCGAATTCGGGATCGCTGTCGCCGAGGCGGCTTCGCTGTTCGGCGTAATGGTCGGCAATCACCGATTCCACCGCTTCGGTGCAGGCCATCGCCATGCGTGGCCCCGCCAGGGCGGTGGCGGCGCCAAGGGCGAAGCCGGCCGCGTGCCACAGGGGGGAAAGAAGTGTCGGGCGCACGGAACGGGCATTCAGAAGCGCATCGAAGGCTTGCAGATGTTCGCGTTCCTTTTCCGCCATCTCGCGCAGCAGCCTGCCGGTTCTGCCGGTTTGCCCCAGCACCGCCATCTGTCCCGCATAGATGCGGGCCGCGCCGTATTCCCCGGCCTGATCGACCCGGATCATGCGGGCGAGGCGGGCCGCGCTGCCGCCATCGCCGGGCCGTCGTGAGTGATCCATCAGGCTGCTCCTTCTCAAGAACTTCTGGCTCAAGGACTTCGGGTTCAAGGACTTCGGGTTCAAGGACTTCGGGCTCAAGGCTGCGGGCTCAAGGCTGCGGGGCCGCCCCAGTCACATGGTCCCCCCGCCCTTTTTGCGAAGGGGGTCGTTCCGCCGCGTGCGGTTCAGCGCCATGGCGAAGCGCAGCATCACGAGGCCAAGCCCGAGCGAAGCCAGAAGATTGTAGCCGGCCATGGAAATCCCCGCAAACGACCAGGCCACCTCGTCGCAGCGAACAATCGGGCGGGTTCGCAGCTGTTGCAGCAGGGCATCCGCCGTCAGGGGCGCCCCCGTGACCTGACAGACGGCAGGACCCTGCCACCAGTGCTGTTCGACCCCCACATGATAGGCGGCGATCCCGGCCCCGCCCAGCAGTGTCACGGCGATGGCCAGGGCGAGGACCAGCAGCACCTCGGCCGGAACGCCGGGAACCCGCGACAAGGCGGTGCCGATCCCGGCCATTCCGATGACGATGGCCCAGGGATAGCGTTGCCAGAGGCAGAGGATGCAGGGCTCCAGCCCGCCCAGGTACTGGGAAGCCATCGCCGTCCCCAGAATGGCCAGGGCGACAAGGAACACTCCCAGAAAGATCCAGCGCGGGGCAAGCATGAAGCCGAGACTATCCGATATAGCGGATCGCTACAAAGCCGCCGAACAGGATCAGGAAGAACAGGGTGGTGAGAAGCCCCAGATGACGTTCGATCAGCCCCTGGATCGGCGGGCCGAACCGCCACAGCAGGGCCGCGACGGCGAAGAAGCGAAGCCCTCTGGCCAGGGTGCTGGCGATCACGAACACCATCAGATCGAGCCCGGTTACGCCCGAGGCGATGGTGATGACCTTGAAGGGAAAGGGGGTCAGCGCCGCCCCGGCGACGATCCATGCCCCCCAGGCGTTGTAGCGTTCGGTGAAGTCGTCGAAGGCGTCGCTGTATCCGTAGAACTCCATCACCGGGCGGCCGACGCTGTCGAACAGCATCGCACCGATGGCATAACCGGCAAGTCCGCCCAGCACCGAGGCAATGGTGCAGAGCAGGGCGATCCGGAAGGCCTCCTCGCGCCGGGCCAGCACCATCGGCGCCAGAAGAACATCGGGAGGAATCGGAAAGACCGAGGATTCGGCGAAGCTGATGCCGAACAGCGCCGCCTTGGCGCGTCTGTGTCCGGCCAGGCGCAGGGTCCAGTCGTAGAGGGCGCGGAGCATGATCGCCTGTGTCGTCAGGAGCCGCGACGAAGCCAGTCCGGCTCGGGCATCGCCTGAAAGGCCTGGCGCAGGGAATCGCTCCAATACTGGCGAATCTGGCGCAGGTAGGGGTCTTCCTCTTCCAGGCGCACCCTGAGCCCGCTCCGCAGGCTGTTGCGCCGATAGGTCAGGATGTCGATCGGAGGTCCAACGGAAATGTTGGAACGCATGGTGGAATCGAAGGAAAGCACGCTGCATTTGACCGCATCCTCGATCGAGGTCTCGAAGGTCACGGTGCGATCGATGATCGGCTTGCCATACTTGTTCTCGCCGATCTGGAGATAGGGAGCCTCGGGGCTTGCCTCGATGAAATTGCCGGCCGAATAGATCATGAACAGGCGTGCCTCTCCGCCGGCGACCTGCCCGCCGAAGATGAAGGCCGCGTTGAATTCCAGCCCCTGTTCCTTCATGTGCGAGGCATCGAGATCATAGATCTCGCGCAGCGCCGTTCCCACCATCCGCGCGGCGGCAAACATCGAGGGCGCGGCGTTCAGATCGCCCGGGCTTCCGCTGTCGAGCCCCTCATGAAGGTGGCGGATCACCGATTGGGTGATGGCAAGATTGCCGGCCGAAAGCAGCACCATGAACCGTTCGCCGGGCTGTTCGAAGACAGTCATCTTGCGGGCGACGGACACCTGATCGACCCCTGCATTGGTGCGGGAATCGGAGGCAAAGACCAGACCTTCGTTCAGAAGAAAGCCGACAGCGTAGGTCATGCGGGGAAGATCCGTCGAACCGGCAGCGGGCGCAAGGGCGCCCGGCGCGATGGAAGAGGGCATGGGATGGAATCCATGGAGCAGAAAACCCGAACCGGAACCCAACATAGCCCTATTGGGAGCCCTCGGCGAGGGCAACCTTGACGGCCACATCCATCCGTTCCTCGCCGCCGCCACGCCGGATTCCCCGCACCGGGGCGCAGGCAAGGTAGTCCGGCCCGACCGCAAGACGCAGATGGGCATCGTTGGCGCAGACCGTGTTGGTCACATCGAAGGCCACCCAGCCAAGATCGTCGACCCAGGATTCGGCCCAGGCATGGGAGGCTGTCTGGTCGCCGGTCTCTCCCGCCACATGCACATAGCCGGAGACATAGCGTGTCGGCACGCCGAGGACGCGCGCGGTCGAGACGAAGACATGAGCCTGATCCTGACAGACCCCGGCGCCCCGATCGAGGGCTTCGGCGGCGGTGGTGGTAACGTCGGTGGCCTCTCCCTGATAGCGCACCGCCTGGCCGACCGCCTCGGCAAGACGGTGCAGCCCGTCCAGCCGGTCGGCCTCGATGGCGGCGGCAAGGGGGCACGCGAAATCGCGGATGGCCCCGGATGGCTCGGTCAACGGGGTCTGCCGCCGATAGATGGCGAGCGGTACCCGTTCGTCATGGGGCAGAATCCCCAGGGTATCTCTCGTATCCACCTCGCCGGTGACGGTGATCGTCATCGTATCCACCGGCCCGGCCAGCGATTGCACATGCATCAGGTTTCCCCAGGCGTCGGTCTGTGGCGCAAGGGTTCCCGGGGCGTCGACAGTCCAGCGCCGGATCGACTGGCTGGGATCGCTGCGCGGGCTCAGCCTCAGATACTGGACGACAGAAAACACGGGATGGGAAAAATGGTAGCGGGTGGTGTGGTGAAGGCTCAGCAGCATGATGACCCGGGAAGTCCTGATTGAGGAAGGGAATCGGCAGCGCGCCTGTTCATCGCGCCATCAGATAGGCGGTCTGGATTTCGGTGCCGAGGGCGTTGTTGCGGCGGATGAAGTCGGTGAGGAATTCGTGCAGCCCGGTCTCGATCACCTGCTCGATCCGGCCGAAATGCAGGCCGGCATGCAGTTCGCCCGCCTGGCGCAGGGCCTCGGCGCCGTGGCGGCCGCCGATGTCCTGCAGTAGATCGACGACATCGTTCATGCAGGCGTGAAGCGAGCGCGGAAAGCGATCATTCAGGATCAGCAGTTCGGCCACCCTCAGCGGTGTGATCACATCCTTGTAGGCGTGATGATAGTTGCGATAGGCGCTGACCGCGCGCAGCAGGGCGCCCCACTGGAAGTAGTCGACCGCGCCGCCGACATCGGACAGGTCGGGCAGCAGGATGTGATATTTCACATCCAGCAGGCGGGCCGTACAGTCGGCCCGTTCAAGGAAGGTGCCGAGCCGCAGGAAATGGTAGCGTTCATCGCGCAGCATGGTGGACACGGCCGCCCCGCGGAACAGGTGCGAGCGTTCCTTGATCCAGTCGAAGAAGCCGCGATAGCCCCGCGCCGACAGGCGGCCCGGGGTCATGCGGCGCAGTTCCAGCCAGGTGGCGTTCAGGGCTTCCCACATCTCGGTGGTGATGCCGACCCGTTCGGCACGGGCATTCTCTCGCGCCGCCCGGATGACCGAATAGATGCTCGACGGGTTGTCCGGATCCAGCGTCATGTGGCGGATCACCGTGTCGGCGCTGGCCGTGGCAAAACGCGCATGAAACCCTTCGGCATCGCCGGTGATCTGAAGCACCGCATCCCATTCACTGCCCCGCCCGGAACGATCCGATGCGCCAAGAAGGCCCAGCCTGTCCGAGACATCGAGAATGCGCGCGGTATTCTCGGCCCGTTCCACATAACGGGACATCCAGTACAGGCGGTCGGCACTGCGGCTGAGCAGCAGGGTCATGGCGCCTCTCCCGCCGGGATGCCGGAAGCGGCGGAAAGCACCCAGGTATCCTTGGTGCCCCCACCCTGCGAGGAGTTGACCACCAGCGAGCCTTCGCGCAGGGCGACGCGGGTCAGCCCGCCGGGAACGACCACCTCGCGCACCCCGGAAAGCACGAACGGCCGAAGATCGACATGGCGCGGCGCCAGCCCCTGTGCGGTCCAGGTCGGGCAGGTTGAAAGGGCCAGGGTCGGCTGCGCGATGAAATTGCCGGGATCGGCCAGGATGCGGTCGCGATAGGCGGCGATCTCCGCCTTCGATGCGGCCGGCCCCACCAGCATGCCATAGCCGCCTGCCCCGCCCACCTCCTTCACCACCAGCGAGTCCAGATGATCCAGAACATAGGCGCAGTCCTGTGGCTCGCCCAGACGCCAGGTCGGCACATTGGGCAGGATCGGCTCCTCGCCCAGGTAGAAGCGGATCATGTCCGGCACCCGGGTGTACATGGCCTTGTCGTCGGCCACACCGGTGCCGATGGCGTTGGCCAGGCTGACGCCGCCGGCGCGGCAGGCGGCCAGAAGCCCGGGCACCCCCAGCATGGAATCCGGGTTGAAGGCCAGGGGATCCAGGAAATCGTCGTCGACGCGTCGGTAGATCACATCGACCTGCACCGGCCCCTGGGTGGTGCGCATGTAGACCCGGTTGTCCTGCACGAAGAGGTCCTGGCCCTCGACCAGCTCGATTCCCATCTCGTCGGCAAGGAAGACGTGCTCGAAATAGGCGGAGTTGTGAATGCCCGGGGTCAGGAGGGCCACGGTGGGCCTGTGGCTTCGATTCGGCGCCATGGCCTGAAGGTTGCGCAGAAGCAGCGACGGGTAATCGTTGATCGGCGCGATCCGCCCGCCGCTGAAGAGATCGGGAAACAGGCGCATCATGATCTCGCGCCCTTCCAGCATGTAACTGACGCCGGAGGGCGAGCGCAGGTTGTCTTCCAGAACATGAAAGCTGTGTTCGTCGGTACGGACCAGATCGATGCCGGTGATGTGGGTATAGGTCTGGTGTGGCAGATCGATGCCGATCATTTCCGGGCGGTAGCGGGGGTGAAGAAGAACCTCGTCTTCCGGAATGCGGCCGGCCCGGAGAATCTCGCGCTGGTGATAGATGTCGTGCAGGAAGGCGTTGATCGCCCGCACCCGTTGCAGGCACCCCCGCTCAATGGTCTGCCACTCGTCGGCCGAAAGCACCCGGGGAACGATGTCGAAGGGGATCATGCGTTCGGAACTGCCGCCGGTTCCATAGACCAGGAAGGTGATGCCCATGCGCCGGAACAGGGTCTCCGCCTCGCGCATCCGCGCCGCCATCTGGCGTGGAGACAGGGAGTCGAGCCAAAGCTCGACACGGCGGTACACCTCCCGCGTCGTGCCGTCGCTGCCGGTCATCTCGTTGAAGGTCACGCGCCCCGGCGGGGTGTCCGTTTCGCTCATGGATCCTCCTCGGTCAAGGCTTAGCATAGCCGTGGCCGGAGGCAAGCGGAGTCCGCATTCGGGCCGCCCTCGCGCCGCCCTCGCGCCGGTTTCGTATCGGTTTCATGCCGAGGGCGGCGGCGATGATGAGGATTGACCCGGCCCCCGCCTCCTCTATCATGCGCCGCGGCGTCGAGCCTTGCGAGGCTGCGGGTGTGGCGGAATGGTAGACGCAGTGGACTCAAAATCCACCGGACGCAAGTCCATGGGAGTTCGAGTCTCCCCACCCGCACCATTTCTCTTCCATCCCTGTCATGACGATGCCCGACCGGGTCTGGCGTCCCGGCCCGCGCCCGCCCCCGTTCGCACCCTGCCCTGAGGGAAAGGGCAGGCCAAAATGCAGGCCAATAGAGGGTCAGTCGGCGGCAGGGCGTGTCGGGCCGTTTTCTTCGGCCATCAGGCTTTCCCAGGGGATCAGGCGCAGCAACTCGCGACCTTCGGCAAGGCGTTGCAGGTTTTCCACCAGCATGTCGAACAGCCGGGTATCGGGATTCGGTGTTCCTCCCGCAGCCACATGGGGCGTCAGGATCACCCGGTCGAGCGACCATAGCGGATTGTCGGCCGGGGTCGGTTCCCGGGCCGTCACATCCAGCCCCGCTCCGCCCAGCCGGCCTTCGGTCAGGGCCTGGATCAGCGCCGGTTCGTCGATCAGGTCGCCGCGGGCGATGTTGATGAGCAGGGCCTCCGGCTTCATGACGGCCAGGGCCTTGCCGTCGATCAGCGATCGCGTCTCTGGTTCGGAAGGCAGCGACAGCAGGATCGCATCGGCTTCTGCCAGGGCCTCGTGCAGGCGCTCGCGGGGATAGACCCGGGCCACCGGCCCGCCCGCGGCAAAGGCGCGGGAAACGCCGATCACCCGCATCCCGAAGGCTGCGGCGCGCCGGGCCACGGCCTGTCCGGTGGCGCCCATGCCGACAATGCACAGGGTGCGGCCGTCGAGAAGGGTCATCTCGCGCGAGATCTGGTCGCGGATCCATGTCTTCCCGGTGCGGGCGGCCTCGGTCTCGCGCAGCCGCCGCGCCAGGGCCAGCAGCAGCATGAAGGCGTGTTCCGCCAGATTGATGGCGCGCAGCCCGGCGGTGTTGGCCACCTGCACCCCGGCCGGAAAGCCGCCCGATTTCAGCGCCTTGTCGATGCCCGAGGTGGTGAACTGGATCAGCCGCAGATCGCCGCCATGGCAGAGCACCGCCTCGGCCATGTCGGGGGTGTAGACCCGGTTGGAAATGATCAGCGCCCGGGCTCCGGGCAGGGCCCGGGCCACCGCCTCCGGACCATCGGTGGCCAGAATCTCGATCTCCGGAAGCCGCTCGCCAAGATAGGCGATGGCGGCATCGGGCCCGCGCATGTTGCAGACGATTCGCATGGTCTTCCTTGTCATGGGGTCTCTTCCTCCTGCTCTTTCGTCGCCCGGTCTGTCGCCGCTGGCTCTGTCGCCGCCGCCCTCTTGCGGTCCCGTGCGGGGCGGTTTCGTGGTTTCCCGGTCTTGTGATGGCCTTGCATATGAACCACACTGGCCTTGTTCCGGCGGCTCTGCCCGGCATCCGGGTTGATGGCGGGCCGGAAACGCTCTGATGGACTGATGGACGGAACGCGATCAGGGACGGGACGCGATCAAGGATAGGAAAGGAGGGGGGCCATGTCCAACGGCTTGCTTGAAGGAAAGGTTGCCATCGTGACCGGCGGTGGCGGGGCCATCGGCGGCGCCATCGTTCGCCGCTTCGCGCGGGAAGGCGCAAGCGTCTGTATTGCCGATTTCAACCTCGAGGCCGCCGAGGCGCTGGTGACCGACATCGAGGTGGCGGGCGGACGGGCGGTCGCCTGTCCGCTCGATGTCTCGGATCCCGCGCAATGCGAGCGGGCCGTCCAGTTCACCGTCGAACGCTATGGAAATCCGGCGGTGCTGGCGAATGTGGCTGCCGCCCCGACCCGCGACGGCAGCGTCGTCGATCTGGCCTTCGAGGACTGGCAGCGGGAATTGTCGGTGAACCTTTCCGGCGTGTTCCTGATGAGCAAATACACGATTCCGCGCATGGCCGAGGGGGGTGGCGGGTCGATCATCAACATCGCTTCCACCTTCGGCCATATCGGCGTTCCAAGGCGGGTCACCTATTGCACCTCCAAGGCCGGGATCATCAATCTGACACGGGTGATGGCGATCGATCACGGTCCGGATAACATTCGCGTCAACTCCATCTCGCCCGGCGCCATCGATACCCCGCGCTCGCTCGGGCGCTACAAGTCCCATGCGCACGCGCTGAAGGTGCGGGGGGCGCAGTATCTTCTCGGGCGTTGCGGATCGGTGGATGAAATCGCCAACGGCGCCGTCTTTCTTGCGTCCGACGAAGGGGCGTTCTGCACCGGATCGGACTTCGTGATCGATGGCGGCTATCTGGCGGTGAAATATCCGCCGGGCCAGTCGCCGGTCGATCTGGATGGCTGAAGGTGTCCGACGAGACCACAGGATGAAAAGGAGAGGGTAATGACGGGAAACAGGTTGCAGGGCAAGCGGGCGCTCGTGACAGGCGCGGGCGGGGGTATCGGCGGGGCGATCAGTCGCCATTTCGCCCGCCAGGGTTCGGCCGTGGCGGTGGCCGATATCGATGTCGAGGCGGCGGAAAGAACCGTCGCGGAGATCACCGCCGAGGGTGGCCGCGCCATCGCCGTGTCCCTGGATGTCAGCGATCCGGCCCGGGCCGAGGCCGCCGTGGCAGCCGCCGTGCAGGCCTTTGGCGGGCTTGAGGTTCTGGCCAATGTGGCGGCGGGGCCCAGCCCCCGCGGGACGGTGGAGACCATGGCGGTGGAAGACTTCGCCCGGGAAATCACTGTCAACCTGACCGGCTATTTCCTGATGGCGAAATATGCGATTCCCAGGATTCGGGAAGCGGGCGGAGGATCCATCATCAACATTGCCTCGCAGCTTGGCCAGATCGGCGTGCCCATGCGCCCGGCCTATTGTTCATCCAAGGCTGCCATCATCAATCTGACCCGGGTGATGGCGATCGATCATGCGCCGGACAACATTCGCGTCAATTCCATCTCGCCGGGCGCCATCGATACCCCGCGCACCCGCAAGCATTACGCCGCCGGGAGCGATACGCCCACAACCCGGGGGCGCTACTATCTGCGGGGTGAGGTCGGCCAAGTCGATGAAATCGCCTGGGGGGCGGTTTTCCTTGCCTCCGACGAATCCTCCTTCATGACCGGCAGCGATCTTCTGATCGATGGCGGGTTTCTGGCCTTCAAGGGTTCGATCGAGGATCTCGGCTGGGAGAACCGCCGCCAGGGTTCCCGCAAGGACGGCTGACGGCGCACGCTGCGATGGCCTCCGCCCCCGGTTCCGTCTCTGCCCCGCTCCGCCTTGTCCGGGCCCGGCTGTCGGCCATCGTCCTGCCCTATGCGCATCCCGTGACCTGGGCAGGCCATGCCGAAACCGGCATGGATGTCGTGCTTCTCGAACTCGAAACCGAAAGCGGGCGGATCGGGGTCGGCGAGGGGATCGCCCGGGTGAACTGGGCCGGGGCCACCCCCCGTTCGCTGATCACCACCATGGAAGAGATCTTCCTGCCCCGGCTTGCAGGATGCGATCTGGCTTCCGATGCGGCGCTCGATTCCTGTCTTGGCCGGATCCCCGAACATGCCCTGGCCAAATCGATGATCGACATGGCGGTGGCCGATCTCAGGGCGCAGGCTTCCGGCCTTGCCCTGTGGCAGTTTCTGGGCGGGATTTCGCCAGTTGTGCCCCTGTGCTGGACGCTGACCCGCGCGGCCCCATCTGTCATGGCTGCGGCGGCCGACCAGGCGCGAAGCCGTTGGGGCTTCACCGCCTTCAAGATCAAGACCGGCCAGGGTCTGGACGAGGATCGCGCCGTCTTGCAGGCGGTGCGCCGGGCGGTGGGCGACGATGCCTTCCTGTTCGCCGATGCCAACCGGGCCATCCCTTCCGAATCCATCGATGCCTACGCCCGCCTGCTTGCCGATTGCGGGATCGCCTTTGCCGAAGATCCCTGCCCGCTGCGGCCCGATCCCTCCCTTGCCCTTCTGCAGGCGCGGTTTTCGATGCCGGTCCTGATCGACAATCCCTGCCGCAATCTTGCCCAGGCCCGGCTGTTTCTGGAGGCCGGGGCCAGGGCTCTTTCGGTCAAGGTTCCGAAATCGGGGTTGCGTGAATCCCTGGCCATCGGCGCCCTTGCCAGGGATCACGGCGCCCGTGCCCATGTGGGAATCGGCGCGGTCAGCGGCCTTGGAGCCCATGCCGCCCTGGCTCTGGCCTCGGCGTTCCGTGCCGCCGGGCCGGAGCCGATCCCCTGCGAGGAAAGTTTCTTCCTGGGCCTGCCCCGCGACCTGCCGACATCATCGTTGCAGGTGAAGAACGGCATGGCCGAGATGCCCGATCTTCTGCCTCATGGGCTGTGGGGGCTTATCGACTGGGATTGGGTTCGGCGCCAAGCGTCGCCTTGAGCATGGAAAGGCTCCGGGCCAGCGACAAGGCCGCCGCCGGGCCATGATACCCGGCGCTGCCCCCCTGGCCCAGACAGGAGGCCAGAATATCCCGATAGCTGGTGTCGGTGACGATCCGGTTGGTGGACAGTTCGATGAAGCGTCCGGGCGTGGCCGGATCCTCGTGAATCCGGCATTCCCCGGGGTTCTGGACCAGCATCGGGATGGCCGGCAACAGGCGCAGGACGGGATGGTTGAAGGCGTGGCCTGCCCCTTCGTAGCGGTGAAGGGCAAAGGCCACCTCGGGATTCGAGGCGCGCCAGCTGTCATGCAGCCGGGCGCAGGTTGCGGCCGGGGTCAGATCATCGGCCTCGCCGACATGAATCGCGAGCGGTGCCCCGGTCAACCGGGGCCGGTGGAAGGCAACCCCGCACCAGGGATAGAAGGCGATGTGGGCGGCGAATCGCGGCCCGTCCGGCAGCAGGGATCGGGCCAGCGGATCCAGCGCCGCATAGAGCGCGACAGCCCCGCCCTTGGAAAAGCCGATCACGGCGATCCGTCGCGGATCGATGCGGGGATCGCGGGCGAGGGCGGCGAGGGCGGCATAGGCATCGGCCAGCATCGTCGTTTCGGTGACAAGGGTCTGGTCGGC